>JAAZPT010000053.1 GCA_012797085.1 Christensenellaceae bacterium
TCATCATAAAAACAGGCTCTCCATTTCGTCTAACTGACCGTCAGAATCACCCATTTCTTTTTTAAACTTAATCATACCCTCATTTAAAAATCCATAAGTATTACATATATGTTTAACTTCTGAAAGATTATGTGAGCAAAATATGATAGTTGTACCTAATTCATTCAGTTGATGTACTATATCCCTTAATTCTATGATGGCTTTAGGATCCAGTCCGTTGGTAGGCTCATCTAATATGAGTAGTTTTGGCTTGGATAAAACAGCTCTTGATATGGCCAATCTCTGTTTCATGCCCATAGAGTACGCTGAAACTTTTTTATCACTTGCTTGTCGTATACCGGTCATTTCCATCGCTGAATATACATCATCATCTGTTAAATTTAATAAATTTTTATATATATCCAGGTTTTCTTTTCCGGTCATATAACCATAAAAGGACGGTTCTTCAATTGTTGCTCCTACTTCGGCAGCAAAATTTTCCAACTTGTTTTCAAAAAATATAATTTCTCCGGAATCTTTTTTGATTAAATTTAAAATCAATTTAACTAATGTGCTTTTTCCTGCTCCATTAGGCCCTATCAGGCCAAAAACCTCTCCTTCTTCAATAATTAAATTTAATCCCTTTATCACGGAACTTTTTCCATAACTTTTTTGTAAGTTTTGGATTTCAAGAGCTTTCATATTCATTCTTTTCACCCTTATTATTCTATATTGTTCTTGTTATGCTGTTTTACAAATATATTCGCTATAATTTTACTTTATCTTTGCTTAGATTGCTTGTCAATGTTTTTTACATACTTTTTACGTTGTGCCTAATGAGCAACAGCCCTCTTTAATATATAAGTTTTTAAACATATTTATCATGGTCGGTTTCCCGTGTGATAATACACTTCAAACACTTACAGTTAGTCTCATTTAGCAGCGATATATTTAAAATTTAATGATATAATTAATCCTGAACATTAATAGCAAAAAATAAATATGCAGATAAGCGGCAATAACAGCATTTGAACTTGTTTTATAGGAATAAAAAAGACAACTGATTGTAAAGTTGTCTTTTTTTGTGAAAATAATGTAGTTAAGCCTTTACTAATGAAAATCGCCATCAGTTGTTTTCAACATTTCTAAACCTCATTATTACAAAGCTTATGGCATAATAGGCAAGGCCTATAAGCAACATAATCAAAAAATAATGTTTTATTTCACCCAGACTGTTGGCCGTTAATGTTTCAGCAGATAATATTATCTCGTATGCCTTAACCTGCCAAATTGGCGATGCAATGGAAACAAGCTTTTGGAAAGCCTCGCCCACAAGATGTCTCGGAATAAATATTCCGCTTCCAAAGTGTATAAGCAAGCCTATTGTAACTTGCAACAATGTAAGAACGGATTGATTTGGGGAAATTGTCGCCATTAGGAAAGTTATTCCCGAAAGGCCGAATGTTGCAATGAAGCTTCCCAACAGTATCAGTTTTCCGTTGGTGTTCGAAAGTATTTCAAACCCGAATGTAAACAGCATCATAAGCATTGAAAGGGTCCAAACCAATAGGGCAAAACTTGAGCTTGCAAGGAAAAATTCCTTATTTCTTGTGGAATTGGTCATGCTCGACATGGATTCTCGCACAATAATCATTTCTTTATTCATGGCCAAGGCCGGTGCTCCAAAGCATATGGACAATATTGCGAAAAACAGAAAAGATATCATATTGCATGACATGCCGAATATTGTAATGCCGTTTTTACCTTCCTCTTTTGTTTCAACAATATTAATTTTATATTGTAAGGACTTTTTAAGGCGGGTCAA
>JAAZPT010000366.1 GCA_012797085.1 Christensenellaceae bacterium
GCACCGTAGCCACCCATTGAAAGACCTGCAATAAAAGTATCTTCCCTATTTATTGATACAGGAAAAACCTTGCTTATTATTTGAGGCAATTCTTCACCTATATGCTTAAGATAATTAGCACCATGCCTCATATCAGCATAAAAGCTGTTGTTGCCGGCCGGCATAACAACTGCAATATTATACTCTGTAGCAAACTGCTCAATATTGCCACTGTATAACCAATCTGTATTATCACCACAATAACCATGCAACAAATACATTACAGGTAAAGCTTTGTTTATATTGGGAGCATCGGGCAACATAACAGTTGCTGATGTTTTCCTTTGTAAAATATCAGAAAAATAGTTGAAGTTAATATGAATCATGCTTGCCTCACATAGCTTTTTATTAATTATAGCATAGTAATTAAATATTAAGCAATTAAAATTGTTACTTTTAAATTGCATAACTTATACTTACAAGCTTTAATTTTACTTGTAAATAGTGTACAATAAAAAAGCATACTAATATGGAGGAGATGATTATGCAAACAAAAAAGCACTTGGTTTTATTTTGCATAATCGCCTATATGCTTTTATTTATAAGACCCATATTAAGTGAGCAATTTGATAATAACAATCTTACATCAAAACAGTCTAATACAACAACTACCCGCCGTGCCCTGATACTTACCTGTGATACTTTTATTAACCATCCTGATACATCAGGAGCCTCAAAACAAAATGGCGATGAAATAAACCGAATTTTTGCTGATGAAGAGCTTGATATTAATGAAGTATATAATTACCATGATACTATTGGCAATGAAGAAACATTCAGGTATATTATTAGTAACACTTTTAAAGACTCAAAGCCTGATGATATTAATTACATTTATATATCTACCCATGGTTTATATATAAATGAAACAGACCAGGCTTCCCTTGTTTTTAGCAATGGAAATGAAGAATTTTCCTTAGATGCTGAAATAATTGAAGAAGCTTTTAAAGATGTAAAAGGTACTCATTTTTTTATTATAGATGCATGTAATTCCGGTGCGCTAATAGGTAGAGGAATATCCGGCGGCTCCTCTAAAAGCACATTTTATGGTGATAGGTTTAAAATAATATGCTCCTCCGGTGGCAGTGAGGATAGTTGGTATTGGAGTAGTAGTGGAGATGGAAGCTTGGTTTTGCAAGGTGCCGGATATTTTTCATCGGCATTGGCAAGAGCATTGTCTAAAGAAAATAATTATCCTGCAGATTTAAATAGGGATGAAAACATTAGCCTCTTTGAGCTTTATAATTATCTTTATTATAATCATGCCCCAAGCGTGCCTCAAGTATATCCTTATGGCGATAATTTTAGTATATTTACATACTCTAAACAAAATATTGTTAGAGATGAACATATAAGTAATTTAACTTTTGAAACTACTGTTATAAGCAGCAATAACCCTTATGTAAGTTTTAACTTCATTGTAGAAAAACCCATTATACCCGTATACCAAATTGTATATTTTGAAAATGGTAAATGGCAATTTAACAAAGCACAGTTTATATACGATATAGCTTCCAGAACAAATCAAGAGGGTGTATACAACAACCTAAGGCCCGGTTTATATAATAGAAAAATATCTATAAACCATAGTGGCAGTGGTGGCTATGCTTTAATATACGTTCATCAACTAAGTGGAAAAACCATGCGTTTTATAAGTGGCAAAGTTCTAAGCGTATTACCTGATGATGGACTTGAAAAAGTTCAAGTAATGACCGATACTGCTTTTCAACCCCTTTATGGGCAAGAATTGCCTATAACGATACAACATAATGTTCCCTGTTTAATGGATATCAACATTGTTGATAATAATGGTAATTTAATTAATACTATTAAATATAATGAGCCTACAAGGCCACAAAACTTATTACCAAAGGGGTCAACATTCGTATGGAACGGCAAGGATAATATGGGGAATTTTGCTAAACCCGGCATGTATTCAGTATCTATAAGTTGTAAATTGCCCAAACAAACTGTTAGTTTTAGTTCAAAACCCTTTGAACTTTTAGAATCAAAAATTCCTATAGGCTTAATAAATAATAATTGAGGAGGATAATATGGCTGTTAAACTTATTATGGTTATACCATGTTACAATGAAGAACCCGTTTTGGAAGAAACTGCAAAACGCCTTGATGCAAAATATAAGTCTCTTATAGAAAAGGATTATATCAGCAAAGACAGTAAAATAATGTTTGTAGACGATGGTTCTAAAGATAAAACCTGGCAGATTATTACCGAATTGCATAATAAAAATAATGTATTCAGCGGTTTGAAGTTATCAAGAAACAGAGGTCATCAAAATGCTGTATTAGCCGGCCTTATGACCGCAAAGGATGAGGCTGACGTGGTAATATCTATGGATGCCGACTTGCAAGACGACATTAATTCCATTGACGGTTTTTTAGAAGAACATGCAAAGGGCGCAGATGTAGTTTATGGCGTTAGAGCAAGCAGAGAAACCGATACCGCTTTTAAAAGAACAACCGCTTTAATGTTTTATAAACTAATGAATAAACTTGGAGTAGACTCTGTTTATAACCATGCAGATTATAGGCTTATGAGCAAAAGAGCTTTGAATGCTTTAGCGGAATATAAAGAAGTGAACTTGTTTTTAAGGGGTATGGTGCCTCTAATAGGCTATAAATCCGCCAAGGTTACATATGATCGCAGCGAAAGGTTTGCGGGCGAATCCAAGTATCCATTAAAAAAGATGATAGCCTTTGCCCTTGATGGAATAACATCCCTTAGTGTAAAACCCATACGTTTGATATTTTCAGCCGGTTTAATAATATTTGTACTGAGCTTTTTTGTTCTTTTGTACGCACTGATAGCCCACATAGCCGGTAAAACCGTTAGTGGATGGACAAGTACAGTTGCCTCAATATGGTTAATAGGCGGTATACAGTTGTTATCCATAGGTGTTGTAGGCGAATACATAGGTAAAATATATAACGAAACAAAACAACGCCCCCGCTTTATAATAGAGGAATATTTGAAGGATTAATAAGGAGAAAACTTAATGTACAGCACAAAAAAACTTTTTACGCTTATACTATGTGTATTATTGGTATTTTCAACTTTTAATACAAATTTTGTAAAAGCATCAGAAATGAGCAACGAGGAAATATTGGCATTAGATGAGACTGAAGCGGTAACAAAAAACCCTGATGGTGTGGACCCCTTAGTCGCTTATGCCAGAAAAGAGTATAAAACAAGAGGCTATAATATACCCCAAATAGCTCCCTCATCTTTAAATGCTTATGAGGCAATATATACTGCAACCATGAGAATATCAGCATCCCTCAGGAATATGACAGATGAAGATAAGGCTACAAAAACAAAGCAAGTTCCCGAAGGCGCAAAACTCACCATATATGAAATTTTACCTAATTGGGCTTTAGTGGATTATAACGGTCATATAGGTTATTTGTTAAGAAGTTATTTAAATGAAGGCAGCATAACACCAATAGATATAGTAAACACTCCACCCTACGGCGTAACTAAACCCAAGTTTGTAGGCAAACTTACTGAAACCGCTTTAATATATAACGAGCCTAAAGCTGACGCTGTACCATTTATGATACCTGTTACAACAGGGGCCGATTTAGCTATATTGGACTTTGTTGATGGCTATGCTAAAGTTTTAGTTTGGCGAAATTACGGCTATATAGATGCTAAGCTTATAAAGGATGTAATGCTGGTATCGCCTACTGATACCCCTTTAAGTGAAGATACCCCTATTGCTGCCTTTTGCTCATTTTATGAACACAGTTACGGATCCGAAAGCAATGATAGCCGTTGTTTAAATATTGAAGTAAGCACAAAATATATGACAACTGTTATGCAGCCCGGCGAAAGCTTTGACTTTAATGCACAGGTTGGTCCTTATAAAAGATCAAAAGGTTATGAGGCTGCCCCTGTTTTAATAAACGGAACAACTCAGCTTGGTTATGGTGGCGGTACATGCCAAAGTTCTTCAACAATGTATAATGCATTGGTGCAATTGCCAAAATTGGCTATACTTCATAGACGTCCCCATGGCCCTAACAGTGCAAAATATCTGCCAATACACCAAGATGCAGCCGTTGGTAATAATGCATTAAACCTAATATTTAGAAATGATTATGATTTCCCAATAAGTATAAAGGCTACTGCGGTTAAAGGATGTTTGTTTATAGCTATATACAAAAATTAAGCAAGGTAAGCCTTGCTTTTTTTATTATATATAATTAAATTATTACAAAAATGTAACATTTTTTAAAACTTTCTTTACATTTTGTGTTAAGTTTGTTATAATATCCCTGACTAAGAAATACGCTTATTAAAAAAGCAAATAACTTAGAGAGGTGATATTATGTTTAAAAAAACCAGATTTTTAGCACTTTTAGTGCTTATAATATTTTTACAAACTTCCGTTTCGCATGCAGCATATGCCACATTAAGGTATGGTGATTCCGGCGAAGATGTTAAATCCTTGCAGCAGAAATTAGTAAGTTTAGGCTTTAATACAAATGGTATTGACGGAAAATATGGTAATGGTACAAAAAAGGCCGTTTATAACTTTCAAAGAGCAACCGGTTTATATAAAGACGGTATTGCCGGCAATGCAACATTAACAAAACTATATGGTGCAAACAACAATTCAAAACCACCCGTTGCTGAAGGTACTGTAGACTATCAAAATGTAAGCATTACCCCCGGAAGTCAAGCATCCAATAACTTACCTACTGTTGTTACTTTGCCATCGGAAACATTGGAATATGGCTCAGTAAATAGCTCAGTAAAAGATATGCAGTTGGCATTAAACTCATTGGGTTTTAATACTAACGGTGCAGACGGAAAGTTTGGCAGAGGTACGGAAAAAGCCGTTAAAGCCTTTCAAAATAAAAATAAACTAAAAGTTGACGGTAAGGCCGGCAGGCAAACATTAAACTTATTGTATAAGCTTTGCGGTATAAAAATATCATCCGCCCCTACAGCTCCAAATACAAATGTAAATAACACAACCCCCGATACAAATACCGCAATTACATCCTATACTCCCGTTGGTACATTAAGAATTGGAAGCAGTGGTAATAATGTTAAGTTGTTGCAGTTAGCCCTTAAACAACTTGGCTTTTATAGTGGAAGCATAAATTCAAAATATGATAAAAATACTTCAAATGCAGTTTTAGCTTTACAAAAAAAATATAATCTTGATGCTGACGGTGTTGCCGGTGCTATGACACAAAGGTTAATTCAAAAGTTAATTGCCGGTGAAAATCCAAATACAAACACAAATACTAATGTTACAAGCCCTGTTACTTTAAGCTTTGCTCCACCAACAAACAAGCAAGTACAGTTATTGCATTGGTTTAACGACGTTAAAGGCAAGTTAAAGTATGGAAATACACTAAATGTATATGAACCTGTAAGTGGTGCCGGTTGGAAGTTAAAAGTAGTTGCAAGAGGCAGCCACTGTGATGCTGAACCTTTAACAGCAACAGATACTCAAGAGCTATTTAGAGCCTTTGGTGGCAAGGAAACCTGGACACCCAAGGCAGTATATGTACAATTGCCTGATGGCAGATGGACTATAGCAGCAACCCATAACGTTGCCCATGGTGGTCAATCTATAAAAGATAATAACTTTAACGGTCATCTATGCGTTCATTTTTTAAGGGATATGGAGGAAACCAAGAAAAACGACCCCAACTATGGTGTAACAAACCAAAACACTATAAGGAAGGCTTACAAAAAATTAACGGGAAATGAGTATCAAGAATCAAAATAATAATATAAAAAACATGGTTTTTAGGCCATGTTTTTTTACGCAATTTTTACATCAAATTATTTAATTATTTTTTAATATGTAGTAAAATAATTATGTTTTAATATTATTTAGGAGGCTTTAGTTTGAAATTAGAATTAAAAAACATAAATAAAAGCTTTGGTGAAAACCATGTTCTAAAAGGCATAAGTTTAGAAGCTACAAGCGGAAAAGCTTTAGGCGTTTTAGGCAGAAACGGCGCGGGTAAAACCACTGCAATAAGGATAGTTATGGGCGTATTCCCTCAGGATGAAGGTGAAATATTTATAGACGGAAAACCAATTGATAGAAAACACATTAACTTTGGTTATTTACCCGAAGAAAGAGGCCTCTATCCAAAAAAAATTATTTTAGATCAATTAGTTTATTTTGCCATGTTAAAAGGCATGAATAAAACCGACGCTGTAAAATCCGTTAAACATTGGCTTGACAGGCTTAACATGAGTGAATATTCCAACAAAAAGTTGGAAACACTATCAAAGGGAAATCAGCAAAAAATACAATTGATTGTAACATTAGTATCTGATCCGGATATTATTATTTTAGATGAACCTTTTTCAGGCTTAGACCCGGTAAATGCAAAGTTATTGGAAGATATTGTTAAAGAAGAATTGGCTAAAAATAAACTTGTATTTTTTTCATCTCATCAAATGAACTATATAGAAGAGTTTTGTGAGAATATTGCTATACTTAACAAAGGCAACATAGTTTTAAACGGAAATATTCACGAAATAAAAAGAAATTATGATAGAAGCAAATTAATAATAGCAGCCCAAAACTTAGAAAACATAAAAAATAATATTGATGAAGAGAGTTTCATTGAAAAAGATAATTTAATTGTTCAACTAAAAAGCGAAGCAGACAAAAACAAATTTTTAAATCAAATTGTTAGCAAAAACTTAGATGTTGATGAAATAAAAGTTTTTGAACCCTCTTTAAAAGATATATTTGTAGAATATACGGAGGAAAGCATATAATGAAACAATTTTTTGATATACTAAGATTTGAATTAAAGGGTTATTTAAAAAACAAAGTTTTTGTTGTTGTAACGGTATTGATATGTTTAATTATTGCTATAAGCCTTTCATTCCCAAGAATAAAGGATATGTTTAATATAGACTCTTCCGCAAAAAAAGAAAGTACTCAATTGGAAAAAATATTAATTGTAGATAACACAGGCGAAAATAAACAATATTTAGAAACCGCATTAAGTGCTGCAATGCCAAACAATGAATTTGTTTTTGATAATAAAAGCCTTGATGAAGCAAAATTACTTGTTAACAATGATGAGTATGCAAGCGTAATATTAATAGATAATCCAACAAGTTTTACATACTTAGTTAAAAACTTGGGTATGTATGATGTAACAAGTGATATAGTAAAAGAAATATTCAAAACAAACTACAGATTAAACCAGTTTAATAATTTAGGCGTAAGCCCACAACAAAGTCAGTCTATTTTCTTAAAAGATATTGACGTAACTACCATAGAAACCGGACAAAACCAAATGAATAACTTTTTTTACACTTATATACTAATGTTTATGCTTTATATGGCTATATTGATATATGGCCAATTGGTAGCAACAAATGTAGCTTCGGAAAAAAGTTCAAGAGCTATGGAAATTTTAATAACCAGTGCTAAACCCACAAGTTTATTGTTTGGCAAAGTAATTGGCAGTGGTTTAGCTGCATTTATACAAATGGGTTCAATTCTTTTCTCCGCTTATATATTTTTTAATTTAAATAAAGCCTATTGGGCAAACAACTTTGTTATAAATGCCATTTTTAATATGCCCTTATATATACTTTTATACTGCATACTGTTCTTTGTTTTAGGGTTCTTTATTTATGCTTTTATGTTCGGTGCAGTAGGCTCAATGGCAACAAAGGTTGAAGATATTAATACATCAAGTATGCCCATAACATTATTGTTTATTATAGCTTTTTTGATAGTTGTTATGTCAATGTCCAGCGGTGCTGTAGATAACACTATAATGAAAATAAGCTCTTTTATTCCCTTTACCTCATCAATGGCAATGTTTGTTAGAATATGTATGAGTGTTGTACCTGTATATGAAATAATAATTTCTGTAGTAATATTAATACTAAGTACATTGTTTATAGGTTATATTTCAGCAAAAATATATAGAGTTGGTGTTTTACTATATGGTAAATCCCCAAAACTTGGTTCATTGATAAAAGCAATGTTTCATAAATAAAAACAAGCAAGGATAATCTCCTTGCTTGTTTTTTTAATATTATTGTTCTTCAATATTTGGCAAAATCAAGTTTAGAATTATGCCTAATATTGCTGAAAGAGCAACGCCGCTTAGTGATACTGTTTCACTAAAATTAATTGTTGCACCACCTAAACCAATAACAAGCATAACAGCAGCAATATATAGATTACGGCTTTGCTTGAAATCCACTTTGTTTTCTACAAGATTTCTTAAACCAACTGCTGATATCATTCCATAAAGAACTATACTAACACCACCTATTACTGCCCCCGGCAATGTTTGTATAATGCCGGCAAACTTACCCAAAAATGCAAGCAATATTGCAATTACAGCAGCGATTCTTAATGTGGCGGGATTATAGTTTTTTGTTGTAGCTAAAACTGATGTGTTTTCGCTATAGGTTGTATTGGCCGGACCCCCAAGAAAACCTGCAAGCATTGTTGCTGCACCATCACCAATTAATGTTCTGTGTAGGCCAGGATCCCTCATAAAGTTTTTGCCAACAACAGCGCTTGATGCTGTTACATCACCTATATGCTCCACAAATGTTACTATGGATATTGGAGCAATTATTAATATTGATGAAAGGTCAAATTTAGGCAACATGATTTTGGGTACTTGTAAAAACTTTATATTGTTTATCAAGGAAAAATCAACCATGCCGAACATTAAGGCAAACATATAGCTTACAAATATACCGAACAATATGGGTACAAGTTTGAAAAATCCTTTTGTAAATAGTGATATGCAAACTATTGTAGCAATTGCTATACCTGCAACAAACCAATTTTTAAGCAGTGGTACACCTGTTACCGTTCCACCTTGAGTAATACTGTTTATTGCAGTTGGCGCAAGCATAAGGCCTATAATAATTATCATTGTACCTGTAACAATGGGTGGAAACAGCTTTAAAAACTTTTCAGTACCTATAAAGTAAACTATTGCCGCCATAACTAAATATACAGCACCTGCTACTACTATCCCACCTGTTGCATAGGGTAAGGCTGCTTGATAGGCAGTGTTAGCAATTAGGTTTTCCGGTAATACACTAAGGCCCGCTTTACGCATTGCCACTATTTGTACTGCAGATATAAAAGCAAAGCTGGAACCTAAAAATGTTGGTACTTTACCCTTTGTAACCAAGTGAAAAAGTAGCGTGCCTAAACCTGCACAAAGTAATGACAAACTTACATCAAGGCCGGTTAACATAGGTACAAGAACAGTTGCACCAAACATTGCTAAAACGTGTTGAAATCCTATAATTAGATTTTTTGCCATATTGCTTTTTGATTGAGTCATTTATTTTGCCAACCTTTCAATATAAAAAATTTGGAAAACATCCTTTATATAACACGTGCCTTTATAAAAAGTCCTTTCTTTTATTAGAAAGAGCAGATATTTTGATAAATTCAACTTGCCTTCCCAAGCTTTCAGTATAAATTTAAAGACGTGTATAGGTTTTTCCAAAAAAGAATAATATCATAATAGCCTTATGCTGTCAATTATTTTATAAGTAATAATTTACTTAAAACTGTTGACATTTATTTACAAAAAATGCACAATAGACTGGTATGGAATTAATTTCTATAAGTTCTAAGAAACAATAATTATTTAAGGTGGTAAATTATGAAAATAACCGATGAAGCAAAAGTTATAATAGAAAATGCACTTAAGGAACAAGATACTGACAGCATAAGGCTTTCATTGAAGGAAACCGAAACAGGTACAGGCCTTTCACTGGAATTAATAAAAAAAACAGATAATGATAGAGTTGTTGATGTAAACGGCGTTAATGTTGTTATGGATATTGAAACAGAAATGAACTTATTATCAATAGTATTTGCTGAAAACAACGGCGAACTGGTTCTTCAAACCGAGTCAAGCTGTGGTGGCAGTTGCGCAGGCTGTGCCGGTGGTTGCCATTAATATTATAATTTAACACTGTAATATTGTTACAGTGTTTTTTGATTTTAAAGCCAATTTATTCTATTGACAAATCATAGCTAATTATTTATAATTTATTTTACTGCATTTGCGATTGTGGCGGAATTGGCATACGCGCACGTTTGAGGGGCGTGTCCGTGAGGGTACGGGTTCAAGTCCCGTCAATCGCACCATTAAACGATAATCCGAACCAAATTTTCCTGATAGAAGATGGGTTCGGATTATTTTTATACTTTGAAATATACGAGGATAGTTATTTCTGAAATGTCTTTGAGCGTAAAACTGAATCAAAGCTATGTACTCCAATATGTTTATTTTGATTATACCAAGATATCCTTGATAGACACAAAATGTTTTGCAATAATTAAAAATACCATTGTTTTTTTTGTATTATTTGTGCTATATTATGATATATATAATAAAATGATAAAAAATACAAATATCAACTAAAAAACGAGGAAAACATGAAACAGATTAAACAGTGGCATTATGAGGCATTCATAAGCTATAGGCATTTACCCCTTGACATAGCCGCCGCACGTTCGATTCACGCTGTGGTTGAGCGTTTTCGTGTGCCAAAGTGGACACGAACTGAGGGAACGGCTGGAAAAAAGCGCCGTGCCTTCCGTGATCAGGAGGAGCTACCCACGAGCGCGGACCTTGGGAGCGACATAGATACAGCACTGCGCAACAGCAGATTTCTTGTAGTAATATGCTCTCCCGAGCTGCTTGAATCACGTTGGTGCCTTAAGGAGATTGACACCTTCATATCGATAGGGCGCAAGGCCTATATTCTGCCTGTGCTCATAGCCGGGGATGAAAACAGCTCAATACCGGAATCCATACGCGACCTTCCCGTTTGTTTAGATGCGCGTGCCGCCGGAAAGTTCGGTATATGCCAAGCAATACGCGTTAAAAAAGCCGCACTGCTCTCACCTATGCTTGGAGTGGAATACGAGCAGCTCGAGCGTTCCATAGCAAGTCGCCGGTGGACTACAGGTGTGGCGGTATTCGTCATAGCAACGGCTCTTACAGTAGGCGTTGGCGTATACGCCACGAGCACTGGAAAGATCATACAGAAGCAGAACGATGAGCTGATAGAGGCTACAGAAAAGTTACGGCGTGCAGAAGCTATAGCGATAGAGGAGCGAGATGCGGCGTATGTTTCAAGAAGCTCGTTTCTTGCGGAGAGTGCAAACCTTGCGCTTTCATCTGGTAAAAAGGAGCTTTCTGCCGCTTTGGTACTTCAGGCACTACCACAGGATATAGTGAATCCGGAGCACGTATACAGCCCGGATGCGCTTGCCGTGCTACGCGCATTGTACTACGCAACCGCCCAGAGCACAAACGAATACAGGCCTCTGTTACACATAGACTTTGGCTTTAAAGTGGCTCAACACAGCGAGTCTGAATATGATCACGTTAGAGTTTATTCACCGGAGTTGAATAATTTCTTTGCCTATTACAACATCACTACAGGCGAGCGTTTGCCTGCGGAAGACCCTATCCTCTTGACTGAAACACCTCTTACTGTCAAATTTGACAGGGATAATTTTATCTGCGCAGGCTATTCCGACAGGCTTGAACAATACGTCGGCAAAGGAAATAAAGGCTACGAGGATGGTATAAAGCTATTGACTAAGAAAGCTGAGCCGGGCGCGGATATATATATTAATTACCGCCTGTCCGAATCGGGTGGCCCTCGATGGGACATATACTACGGTGCACAGTCACTCCCGCTGACCATATCGCGCGAGAACCATCCGGATGGCGAACGTACACTCAAAGGTGAACCCTTCCCCTGCGACGAGGTTCTCACTTTCGGTAGCAAGTATTTGATGCTCGCATACCAAACGAGGGGTCGCAACAGCGAAGTACCTAAAGCCGCCATATTCGATTTTTATATCAACGAGGCCTTGACAGTACTCGACACTGATAAGTGCATATTAAAGGCCGATTATGCGCGCAACGATACGAGCGTTGCCACAATAGACGAGAACGGCACACTAAAGTTGTGGGATACACAAACAGGCCTGCTTATACGTATATTTGACGAGCAGGAGCACTTCATCGCGCTGGATTTTCTTAACTCCTCCACACAGCTGTTGGCAATAACCCAATTAGGAGAGGGCATACTCTACAATGCATTGACGGGGGAACGCCTCTATACCATAAACGAGGGTGCAAAAATGCTCTGCGCCAGGACCGAGTTGTCCATGGGCTATCTTGCAGCAGGTTTTGACGACGGCTTTGTTCGCATATACGATGTGGCAACGGGCAAAAAACTTATGGAAGTACAGAACGATTCAAGCATCACGGAGGTTACTTTTGCGGAATTTGATAACTGGCTTTATATTCACAATGCCGACAGGCTAATGGTTTGGGGTGAGAATGACGCAGGCAATACAACCCTTGATATATATAAACTCACCGCCACGCAGAAAGAACACAGCATCATCGTGTCCGATGCAAGGCTTGACAGTTCCACCAAGTCCGTCCGCTTCTCCCGGGACGGTAAAAAGGTGATCATATGCGGATACAACAACAACTACGGTATTTACGACACGAAAACAGGCGATCTTCTTTCGCTGAACACAAATTCGGTGCGCTATACGAGTAACCCAAGCTACATAGGCGCTGTGTTCAATTTTGATGAAACGGGAGTCTGGGTAACAAGCGGTGCTGACAAAGAAAATGCACTGCAACTCTACGATGCTACATCAGGCGAACTTCTTACAACGCTAATAGCTTCTGCACCGGACCCGACCGGAAAAGTGAAAGTGTTCCATGCACCCGGAGAGCCACAGTACACCCCTGACGGCAAGCTGATGATGATTGAAGCACCCTATGATGAAGGCTTTTGCGTATTTGATGCAAATACATTCGAGTATCTTTGGGGTGAGGCCGCTGGCAAAAAAACATACGACGGTTCTCATGAAATTGATACACCCTTATATCAAAAAGCAACATTGAGTGCAGACGGCAAAACGGTGGCGATATTGCGAAGCATATACACAAGTGACTTCTACACTAATATATATAAACTGGAATTTCGCCGTATAGCAGATGGAAAACTTTTAAGCGAGATAAGTTTTTCCAGTACGAACACGGGATACGAAGGTATACAGCTTTCCCCGGATTTCCGCCTTGTTGCATGTTACCTTACAGAAAAAGACGTCAGAGAAGGCTTTATGATAATCGACACAGCTACCGGAGAAACGCTTTTGACACATGAACTCGAGAAAACCCTGAATAGGAGTGGATGGACTGCGGACAGCCGTGCGCTTGTATTCAGCAACAAAACGACAGATGAATGGCTCGTATACGGAGTAGATGGAACTTTACGCAGTTTCACCTATGATGCATCGAAAGCAACAAGACTTCTTTTAAAGGAGGAAGACATATTTGCATTCGGGGAATACACGCACGTTTATATCGCCAATAAGTCCCTGCACTCTTATGTGCCATCCTCCGACGGTAGGTACCTGATTGACCTTGATACCGGCGACCTTTTATACGACGCGGGTGAATTCGTGGAAATAGCGATAAATCCCAATGGGGAGAATATTTGCATATACTCAAAATCCTTTTTTGGACCTAAGCCGAGACTTCTGCCATATCAGAACACGCAGGAGCAAAAGAAATTCGTGGAAAAACTGGCGGACGAGTATGAATTCAGCGCTGATGAGCTTGAGCGATATGCCCTCGGTGATGCCGAAACGGAGGCTGTACAATGAAAATAAATGATATTTTTGTGGTTAACGCCACCAATGAACAAGATGAACGCATTGCTCTGGAACTTAAAAGGCAGTTGCGTACCTTTAGGCTTTCTGGAGCATCCAAGAGAATTATAAAGAGCAAGCTCGGAGAGGTAAGAGATTGGTCTTCCGATAGCAAAGCGGAAGGTTTCCTTGTTGTTATATGTTCCCCCGCAACACCGGAGGATAGTACTGTAAACGCTGCAATAGAGCACTATATATCAAGCGGTATGCGAAAGAGCATACTTGCGTTGCTGTGCGAAGGAGAACCAACGGACAGCTTCCCTGAGGCATTACGCTTTGAGCACTTAGCTGATGGAAGCATTGTGGAACATGAGCCACTTGCGGCAGATATCAGAGGAAATGGTGAGTTGGCATGGAGAATAAAGCTGCGTACGGAGCGTATGAGACTGCTTGCCCCTGTATACGGAGTGGCCTTTGATGACCTTCGTCAGCGTAGCCGAAGGCGAACAGCAAAGATAGCCATTGGCGTAGGTAGTGTTGCACTTTCAGCGGGACTTGCATTTGCACTTTTTGCCTCAAGCCGTACTTCCACAATAAAGCAACAGAACGAACAGCTAAACATAAGTTATGCGCAAACGGAACAGAGCGAGCGAGAGGCACTTGAAAGCCGTAACGCTGCCCTTAGCGAACAATCACTGCAATATGCGGCACAGGCAGAGAGCGTTTTGAATAGTGGCGATACGCAGCTTGCTATGATGTTATGCCTTGAAGCGCTACCAAAGGATATGAGTGCACCGGACAGACCCTATTCTAAGCGTGCGGATGAGGTACTCGCAAGCGCCCTTGAAACAATGCTCGCCAAAGGCTATGTACCAACGACCTGTGGTAATATGGCCCCTTTGATTGCCGAGTTTAATGAACAGAGTACGGCGCGCATACCAGTCTTTAATCCGAAGGATTCTATTGTAATAGACGGCGTAAAGTTCCAGCGTGGATTTTTTGGTGGTGCCGATCCTGTAAGCGGCATATGCGTATACAGTGTAAAATATGTTCCAGGCCAGGAAAGGGAGTTTGTATCATATGTGCATTTCCCAAATGACCCGACCAATGACTATTATCTTGACCTTTCAGAGCTTGACAACGATGCTATATATAAACAGCATTACCCGGGCGATGGGCGTATGATAGGCGTCTCGGGGGAAGGAATATACGAATGGGATCTTTATACAGGCAAACTTACAACGACATATGTAGACGGCATTAAGAAGCTCACCATGGACTTAAACAGCTCCATCATAAGCAACGATGGCAAGTATATAGTTTACTTTGAATATACTGCCTTCCATGTGATAGATACTGAAACGCGACAGTATCTGTACCGTTTTTGTGACGATATAACGAAAAAGAACACATTGATGGCTATGCATCATGACCTGTGGTCGTGCGATGGAAAAACGCTAATGGCACTTAGCAACAGGCGTGAAATATCCATATACGACCTTGCTACAGGAGAACGCATATGCCTTATCGCTCCACGAGGCAGAACGGTAGAATATTCCAGTATATCATCAGACGGTAAATATGTAGCTGTAGGTGGCGCTACGGATGGAATTGTACGCGTTTATGAAATAGAGACGGGCACTCCGGCATATACGGTGGATCTTGCGGTACTAAAGAAGCACAGCGACATAACATTTGCGGGCGAATATGATGAAACAACGGGCCATTACGGCATGGAGCGGATATTGCTCTCGACCGGTGCCGCTCCGTTCAATTATATGTTTACATTTAACGAAGAGCAGGGCGAAGTGCCTGCAGATACTCAGGGGCGCATAGAGCTTGCACTGAAGTTGCTTGACGAACGGACTTTTACAAAATACGAGCGGGAGGACTATCATATAAATTAGTAAATCAACGCAATCTTCCTATATGATTATAAAATTATTATAACTCTCAACTACAATGAGGATTGAAAACCACAGTCCTTGGGACAAGTTTGGATATAGAATTGGCTAGTATAATCAGAGTTGTCGTATATGGCAACTCTTCTTTTTGTTGATTTTTAGTATTTACTATGACTTTCATTAATGCATTAGACCATAAAAATTATACAATAATTATTAAAAAACAACCCTGTTTCCCATTGAGTCAACAAGGCTGCTCTATTATATTTTATAGCATAATAATGCTCTTTCGGCTTATCCTTTGATTTACAAAACAGCAAGAAGCACAAAGTTAAGTATGAACAATATCACGGCTACCCAAAGGATTGGATGGATATCTTTTGCCTGGCGCTTACATAGCTTTGTAATTACATAGAATATAAAGCCTGCTGCAATACCATATGATATACTGTAACATAAACCCATAAATACACTGGCAAAGAATGCGGGGATAGCTTCTGAAAGCTCAGACCAATCGATCTCCTTGAAGGAAGACATCATCATGATTCCAACAATAACCAATGCAGGGGCTGTAGCCGCAGATGGAATGGCGCTTATAAACGTTGCAAAAAATGCACTTAATGCAAAGCATATTGCAACAACAACACTTGTAAGACCTGTACGTCCGCCAACGGCAATACCTGCAGCACTTTCCACAAAAGTGGTTGTATTGGAGGTACCGAATATAGCGCCAATAGACGTTGCAGTAGCGTCTGCAAATAGAGCTTTATCCATTTTTGATTTGAAGCCTGCCTTACTTTCCATTGCCTTTTCGTCTTCCTCGCTGAATATACCTGTACGACGACCGGTTCCAATGAAGGTGCCTATGGTATCAAATGTATCCGCCATACTGAAAGCAAAAATCGTAATAAGAACAAGAGGGATCTTGCTGGCATCAGAAAACAATGATACAAGGCCTTCACTTGTAAATATAACACCGAAAGTTGTAGGAAGGGCTGCACATGCTTCAGTAAAACTTATAGTATTTGTTGTTGTGGTAAGCCCCATGGGAATACCGATAATTGCCGTTGCAATTATGCTAATAAGTACAGCGCCCTTTATTTTAAGAAGACTAAGTACAACCACTAATATCAAACCGATAAGGAATAACCACAAAACAGGCTTATTAAGAGTTGCAAGCTCCGGTACACCGGCTCCAAAATTAATAATGCCAACATTTAGTAAGCCGATATAGGCAATAAATACACCAATGCCCCCGCCGATGGCGTTCTGCAGGCTGAGGGGAATAGCCTTTATTATATGTTTGCGGATCTTAGTAACTGTTATGATAATATTTATTATTCCGCATATAAACACCATTGACAAAGCCTGTTTCCAAGTAAATTTCAATGCAAAGCATACAGTGTAGACGAAAAATGCGTTAAGCCCCATTCCGGGTGCCTGAGCATAGGGTACATTTGCCACGAGCCCCATTACAAGAGTACCTATAATCGAAGCAATTATAGTGGCAAGGAATACGGCGCCCCATTCCATACCGGATTGACTGAGAATTGACGGATTTACAACGATTATATATGCCATAGCAAAGAACGTTGTTAAACCGGCTATTACCTCTGTGGAAACTTTAGTGCCATTTTCTTTTAGTTTGAACATTTTTATGTCTCCTTTTTATTATCATATATCAATTATACTTGATTTTTTACTTCTCAATCTCAACTTTATATCCACATTCTTTTGCTTGCCGATAAGCATCATTTTCCGATGGGCAAACAACAACCACGTCTTCTTTCCCTTCAAAAAGGAATTCTTGGAACCAAACTATGCTTTCAGGAATGCGAACGCGCTTTAAACCCTTACAATCCATAAAAATACCACCCGGTATATTTAAAACGCCATCAGATATATAAATTTCCTCAACCCTTACATTAACAAATGCATACATTGAGCCCCAAAAATCTGTCAATGTGCTAGGAAGGACTATTCGATTAACCGCTATATCGCAAAGACTTCCCTCTGCAAGGTACTTAATACCTTCCGGAATTATGAGCTCATTTACTGTAAGCGACAGGCCATACTTCTCTTCATATTCCCGCAATATTTCTTCGTCAACGGATGAAAGATCATCTCCAAATGCTGCAATAAGCTCTTCACTGGCTTCTTTAGCCTCTTCATTAACTAAGGGATTTGCTTTGAGGAGCACTCCATCACCTACGATAATAAAGGGATCATTTTTTCGCTCTTCAAGCCATGCAGTACCCTCAAACGCTGTCATGCCAATTTCGATAAGGGTTGTTGGAAATGTGATGTCTTTAAGGGCTGTACAGTTAACAAAGGCTTCAGCCCCCAGCGACAACAAGCCTTCAGGAAGTTTAATACTTTCAAGTTGCTTGCAGCCGTTGAACGCATTAATGTCGATTATTTCCAACCCCTCGGGAAACTCGATATGTTCAAGCTGCTCGCAGCCTTCGAATGCCAGCCAGCCTATTGACGCAAGCCCTTCGGGAAATTTTACACTTTTTAGCGATGTACAATATGAAAAGGCCTGGTCACCGATTGCTGTTACACCCTCGGGAACCACAAAGGATTCTATATCCTTGTTCTGCATAGTTACCAGTACTCCGTTCTGAATAACAGCACCGGCATCATTAGCGGAGGCATAAAGCAATGTATCGCTCCATATATCGTTCAGAGATTTCACATCTCTATAGAACACATAACGCTCATTCATGTCCTTGAAATACTGGTCACTATATAGCGTATAGGGGGCTCCGTAATGCACATTACCATCAGTCCAGGCAACAATCTCCCCCGATGCATAATCGACAAAAAGTACTGCATAGTCTCGGTCGCAAACCGTCAAATCCCCATCATATTTCGCACCGTTGTAGTAGCCTGTGCCGATCAAAATTGTATATATGGTTGAACTATTCGAATCCTGATTGATGATTCCGGAATATATATACTCTATCATTGTATTATCGAAAACGTAAATCTTAGCGCCATCAGGAAGCCCGGCAGGCACATATTTATAACTACTTTCGTTGGGCAGATATACTTTCGTTTCGTTATCCTCAAGTCCAACATATAAAAATGGCCCGGTTATCTTAATATCATCCGGCAATGGATTATCCTTATCCACCTGGAGAGAATTTTTGAACTCAAGTAAAAGAACTTTCTCCGCCTGCTGTATAATTGCATCCAGGTTGGAGTCCATTGTTTCAGTCGTGGGGGTTTCAGCTAATACTCCGCTACACACAGAGAGGCAGAGAACAAGAGTTACAAGGCTTATAATATACACAAACTTTTTCATGGAAACCTCCTCAAATTGTTTATTCTTCATTATAGTGGACAGAGAAAAACACAAACAATATAGTCGTAGACGACATTTCATAATGTGCTTAGATTATTTAGGTTCTGTAACATATTATATTTATTTTATATCATTATAAATGAATTATACGCTTGCATAGTTGCTTTGTCAATAAAGCGTATGGGAAGTAAAAAATCACCTATTTAATTTCTACTATGTTGCACAAAAAAGGTTAGCTTACCGCTAACCTTTTTTATATTAAGTTTTTTAACTTACTTTTTATATACCCTTTGTTAAACTATGCTTTATTAAAAGAATAAAAAATCTTTTAATA
>JAAZPT010000367.1 GCA_012797085.1 Christensenellaceae bacterium
TAATGATAAAAAGTCACTAGGAGATAACAATCTATACCTGTCAGTATCAGGTGAATAAACGATAATGCTATCTGCTGACAAAGGGTTTGAAGCATCTCCGGCAAACTTATTTGCAAAGGAGGGGTTTTCAGCTAAACTAATGTGTTCATAAGTAATTTTATCGCTAATAGTAGCGTATTTTTTTATTAACTCATAAAGTTGTAAATCATTTATACTGGTTTGTTTTAGGGAATATATGTTAACATTCTTATCTAAATTTTGAATAATTTTATTGGTGATTTCACTTGTTGTGGCATATGAGTTAAAGGAAAGGTCAATTCTAATATTGTAGTTTTTTTCTAAATTATCTAAAAACACAACAAAAAGTGTAGAGATTATTAGGGTTAATATTAATAGAATTAAAGATGTTGTTGTTGGCTTTTTCATCTTCTAAAACCTCCATATAAAACCCTGTTAAGCCTATATATTGTGGCTAAAATAAAACAAATAGAAAATAATATAAAAAATGCTATACTTGCATAAGACAATTGACCAATAATAAAAGGTTCCATCCTTTTATAAAGACTTATAAAATTTAGAATCTTAGTAATAAAACCCATGCTCGACTTTGACAATATGTCAATAATCCAAAGAAAAATGTTTATTCCAAATGCCATAATAACTGCAACAATTTGATTTTTTGAAAATGAAGATGCAAACATATCAACTGCTATAAGAGCAGCAGCTTGCAATATAAAACCAGAATAAGCCAAAGCAATTTCACTAAAATATATTTTGCCATAAATAAAAGTAAAAAACACAAAAACTAAAGATAATACAGCAGATACAATAAAAACTATAAGGGCAGAAATATATTTACCTAAAACTATATCTATAACAGATATAGGGTTGGAAAACAACAATTTATTTGTGCCATAAGAAAATTCCGTACAAAACATTCTCATTGTTAATACAGGTATTAAAAATATAAGTATTGTATTTAGTTGAGCCAAAAAACCGGGAATATCCGAGGATAAATTATTTATATTTTGAGCAACAAAAATAATACTGCCAATACTTATTAACATACCAATAAAAACATAGGCAATGGGTGTTTTAAAATATATATTAAGTTCTTTTTTTAAAATGGCTTTCAAATTAATGTCCTCACTAAGCTGTTATATTTAAAAATATCTGCTCCAATGATTTTTCTCTTCTTTTTAAAGAATATATTATTACATTTAAGCAACTTAAAAGCGAGTAAATTTCTTTCTCCGGCAAAGGTTCTCCAATAGTATGAACTGTAATTTTTAGCATGTTTTCGTTAGCAAAAAAAATTGGAGTATCTTCAATTTTTTTTACAAAAAACAATGTTTTAATATTATCAATAATATGTTTGTTGTTTTTATCAACAATTATTTCTACTTGTAAACTATTGTTTAAATCACCATTTATTTTACCTGTAGTAGCGACTTCTCCCTTATGCAATATAATATAATCTGAGCAAAGTTCCTGTATTTCATATAACCTGTGGGAACTTATTATTATTGTATGATTATTTGATAGTTTTTTAATTAAACTCATAACTTCAATCATATGTTTTGGGTCTAAACCCACAGTAGGCTCATCAAAAATTAATATAGGGGAGTTACCTATTAATGCTTGAGCAATTCCCAACCTTTGTTTAAATCCTTTTGATAAATTGCCGATAAGCCGTTCTTTTACTGTTACAAGTCCGGTTAATTTAATTATTTCATTTATATGCTCTAACAAATCCGATTTAATTATTTGCTTTAAATTACCTACAAAATTTAAATATTCTAAAACAGTTAAATCATAATATAGTGGAGGCTTTTCCGGAACATATGCAATAAGTTTTTTTACTTCATTAGGATTATTTTTTAATGATATATTGTTTACTATTACATCGCCACTATCCGGAATTGTACAACCTGTTATAATATCTAAAAGGGTGGTTTTTCCGGCACCATTTTGACCTAATAAACCAACTATAGTGTTTTTAGCAATATTAATATTTATGTTATTTAATGCTATATTATTAGCATATCTTTTTGAAATGCTCTTAATTTTTATCATAAAAACCTCAATAAAATAATATTACATAATACATTATAACAAATTATTGAATTTTTTTTATGAATAAACTGAAAACATTAAAAAAGGAATGTGCTACACATTCCTTTACA
>JAAZPT010000054.1 GCA_012797085.1 Christensenellaceae bacterium
ACCCACCGAGGAGCCTGCCCCCACAGAACAAACGCCCACCGAGGAGCCAACAACGGCTCCAACGGAACAGCCCACTCAAGAACCCTTGCCAAGCCCAACGGAACAGGCAAATATTGTTGATAAAACAGGCTGGGAGAATGCTCCGAAATGGGTATCTGTTAGCGCAGATGAAATAGGCTTAGGCAACAGTTTTCAAGTTTGTTTAAAAGGTCATGGAGGCACAGGCAAGTACACCTTTGCATACTATATATATAAGGGTAATACAGCAGTACAAAAAACAGCATATAGTAAAAACATAGGTTATTTGTATACGCCAAAAACAACTGGTGAATACCATGCTCTTGTGTTTATTAAAAATGAAAAGGGAGAAATAATAACATTAAAATCAGACAAAGTAACTGTTTTTGAAAAATATAAGCCCATTAAATTATATGTTTCTTTTTATACAGGGAATATAGTTTTAGGCGATGTAATAAATTTTGAAATAAGGAGTTACTATGGAAATGAATCCACACCCCATATGTACGCCTACTATGTATATAAAGATAACACTTTATTGCAAAAATTCCCCTATAAACAGGCGGAACATATTTTGTACGATGGTAGTAACACTACAACAAGAACAGAGTGCCGAGCAGAAGTATCATATACACCAAAAAGCACGGGCAAATATAAGTTTATAATTTTTGCTAAGGATGCCTTAGGTAAAATAACAACATATACTACAGATGAATATTTAGTAAAAGGTATGCCATTAAACTTACGTGCAACTCTTAGCAATAAAAATCTACGCATTGGGGAAGTTGCCAATGTAATTGCAGAGGCAAGCGGAGGCTCAGGCACATATCAATATGCCTATTATGTTTATAAAAACAATGCTTTAATTCAAAGGGTGGGCTATACAGCCAATGCACAATTTAACTATACCCCAACAAGTGAGGGCACATATAAGGTGCTCGCCTTTGTAAAGGATAGCCTTGGTGCTATACAAACAGAAGCCACCCATGAGTTTTTTGTAACAAATAAACCCCCATTTCCTTTAAATGTGTATTTAAATGTAACTTTGTATAGTAACGCTATGGTTTTCGAGACATATCCCGAAGGTGGCTTTGCCCCCTATCAATACGCCTATTATATATATAAAGATAATACCCTTATAGAAAGATTATTACCCTATATAGATGGCGAAGGGGATAGCTTGGAAGGTTATTATCATGAGCTTTTATATATACCAAAAAATGCAGGTACATATAAAGTACTAGCCTTTGTAAAGGATGCAACGGGTGCAATAAAAACAAACATGTCTGCACCTCTTGAATTTAAATCCGAGTTGGAAATGTACTCTGCCCCCAAAACTAAAGGGAAAATTATATATTTAGGCAATGCCATAACTTTATTAGATATACCTGTAAGAGGTGGGGAAGGTTTTTATAAATATGCCTATTATATTTATAAAGAGGATACCCTAATGGAAAAGCTTCCCTATACAAACAATGCAAACCTTGCCTATAAGCCAAAGAGCACAGGCAAATATAAAATATTGGTTTTTGTAAAGGATGATAGCGGTAAAATTGTTTATGGTATGAGTAACGAATTTACTGTAAGAGATGCCGCAGCTCTAAAATTTGATTATGTAAACTTTCCGGAAGTAGCCCTGCCTAATAATCAAATTGATGTTTCAGCAAGAGCCTATGGCGGTGTTGAACCCCATCAATATGCCTACTACATATACCATAATAACAATATCATTAAAAAAACAGCCTATTCGGAAGGCGAAAGAAATTATGATTATTATTTCGGAGAAACTTATACTTATCACAAATATGGTTTTACAGCAACAAGCCCCGGCAACTATCATGTAATTGTATTTGTAAAGGATGCAACAGGAGCTATTATAACACAAAGAACGGATACATGTGTTGTCTCAAATAATCCGCAACCAAGTAATTATGAAGAAATGAATATAGGAGCTAATCTTAATAAATATACATCATCATTTCGTTTGTTTTTTGAAATTAATGGAGGAGGTATGGGACCCTATTATCAATACGCCTACTACATATATAAAGACGAAGTAAGAATAAAAACCACAGGCTATAGTCAATTCAATTCAAGCAATATAAATGGTTTTATTGATTATAATGTAATGGAATCGGGCACATATAAAATTATATTATTTGTAAAGGATGGTATTGGAAAAACAAAAACCCATGTTATTGATAATATAGTTTTTGATCTGTCCAATGAACCCAGTATAACGGAAATTAAATTTAATAATGATTATTATGTTTATTTGGGAAAGGAGTTTAGTGTAAAAACAACAATCGATAATGGTATTGGATCAAAGATAGCCTATAATGTTATTAAAGATGGAGTTTATTATTACAAAAGCAATTTTATGTCATTGAACAATTATATACATGAATGGAACTTTAAACCAAGCCATCCGGGCAAATATATTGTCCAAGCTGTAATTAGAACTCCCAATGGTTCAATACTTAACGATACCACACTATATGGTTGTGAAGTAATAGAATAAAACACAGCTTTGTTAAAGTCTTAATACATTTTCAAATTAAAACAAAGCCAACTCGGCACCGGCTATATGCCGGTGCTGTTGTATTATAAAACACTAATTTTTTATTAAGAGTCAATACGGATTTTATAAAGGGACACACAAATATTATTTTTTATACTGAAATAATATTATAAAAGTAAAAAATATATAAAATTATTTAAATAATATTGACTTTTATAATTTTGTATTGTATAAATAAACTAATAAAATGTTACAAAAACTGCAAACAACATTACCAATTAAAAAAATAGGAGGGCCATTATGACTCACACCAAAAAATTTATTTCAATAATGCTGATAGCAGTATTAATGCTAAGCATAGTACCCTTTGGAGCAACAGAGCAGGTAGAAACCCCCGCTCCTGTTGAACAAGCAGCACCCACGGAAGCGCCGCCGGTACCCACGGAGGTTCCTGCCCCGGTTACGACAGAAGCGCTCACGGAAGTTCCTGCACCGACGGAGGCCCCACCGGCTCCAACAGAAGCGCCCACAGAAGCCCCGGCGCCTACAGACCCACCGGCTCCTGTAGCAACAGAAGCACCCACCGAGGAGCCTGCCCCCACAGAACAAACGCCCACCGAGGAACCAACAACGGCTCCAACGGAACAGCCCACCCAAGAACCCTTGCCAAGCCCAACGGAACAGGCAAATATTACAGATAAAACAGGTTGGGAGTATGCCCCTCAAGGAGTTGCTGTGAACCCTCCAGGTTATATAGGTTTAGGTAACAGTTTTGAAGTTTTTTTAAGCTACTATGATCCGGGCGGCACGGGCAAATATACCTTTGCATATTATATATACAAAGGTAATACAGTAGTGCAAAAAACAGCATACAGCAATAATACAAGCTATATGTATACACCAAAAACAACAGGAACATATCATGCTGTTGTGTTTATTAAAAATGAAAAGGGAGAAATAAGGACATTAACAAGCAGAAGAATTAATGTTTTTGAAAAACCTAATCCCATAAATGTAGAGGGTCATATTTCAGCCCAAAAATTAGCTTTAGGTGATTCATGTGATATTGAAATTGTTAGTAGTGGTGGCGACAGGTCAAAACCTCATATGCACACCTACTATGTGTACCGCAATAATGTACTTGAAGAAAAATTCCCCTATAAACAGGCTGATAAATTATATTCCTTTGAGGCAATCTATACTTCAACTATTATGTATACACCAAAAAGACCGGGCAAATATAAGTTTACAGCTTTTGCTAAGGATAACGCAGGCAATGCAAAATCATATACTACTGATGAAATTTTAGTATCAAGCTCTCCATTATATTTACATACAAGTATTAACAAAACCAACTTAAGCCTTGGTGAAGTGGCCAACATAAATGCAGAAGCAAGCGGTGGCTCAGGTAAATACCTATATGCCTATTATGTTTATAAAGATAATGTTATAATTTATAAGGGTAAATATATAGCCAATGCACAATTTAAGTATATCCCACAGAGTATAGGTAGGTATAAAGTGCTTGCTTTTGTAAAGGATAACATTGGAACAATAAAAACAGATACTACCCAGGAGTTTTTTGTAGCAAGCACTCCTTTAAGTATAGACTTTTATGCTTATGGCAACAGTCATAATATTGTTGGCTATGTAAATTCCGAAGGGGGAGTACCTCCCTATAAATATGCCTATTATATATATAAAAATAATAGGATTGTAGAAAAAACAGCATATACTGATGGCGAAATCGATAATACATATGCTTATTATCATAATTTTATATATGTACCTAAAAACTCTGGCACTTACAAAATAACAGCCTTTGTAAAGGATGCAAAAGGTACAATAAAAACCGCAACATTCGGGGAACTTGAATTTAATGGTGATTTAAAATTTATGGAGGCTCCAAGAATTCCATCTAATATAGATTTGGGAAATGTTATAGATGTATATACAAGAGTTAGGTATGGCGAAGGTTTTTATCAATATGCTTACTATATTTATAAAGATAATGCTTTATTGCAAAAATTTCCTTATACAACGAATAAAAACTTTACATATACACCAACAAGTACAGGTGTCTACAAAATTTTAGTGTTTGTGAAGGATGCTTCCGGAAACATTGCTTATGAAATGAGCGATAATTGTACTGTAAATGCCGCCTCAACCCTTAGTTTATATGACCTACTAATTAGAACAAAATTTGCGTTGCCTAATGAGCAAATTGAGCTTGAAACATTTGCAAGGGGTGGCGTTAAACCCTACCAATATGCTTATTATATATACCATAATAATAATATTATTAAAAAAACGGCTTATTCTCAATACGATGGGATTTATACCTTCATACCAACGAGCATTGGTGATTATAAAGTGAAGGCTTTTGTAAAGGATGCAACGGGAGCCATAGTATATGGAACATCTAAAAATTGTGTTGTGTCATACAATCCACCAAGCGGCTATCAAGAAATGACTGTTAAATTGGAAGTTAAACAACTCAAACCATCAAAATTAAGGTTGGATTGCCGTGTTTATGAAGGTGGCGGTATCTATCCTTTCCAATATGCCTATTATATATATAAAGATGGGGTAAGGATAAGGGTTATACCATATTCTAAATATTCTAGAACTTATCATAACATTTTAGAATCCGGTAATTACAAAGTTATAGCCTTTGTAAAGGATAAAGTTGGCAAAATAAAAACTGATACCATTGATGGTATAGTCGTTAATTTGCCTGTGGACAACCCTACAGTTACAATGTTTAATTTTAATTCTACCTCAGCCCTTGTTGGCAGGAAGGTAGATATAAGGCTTAAAAT
>JAAZPT010000432.1 GCA_012797085.1 Christensenellaceae bacterium
ACTATGATCCGCCGAAGACAAGTAATAGCTCGTCTTAGGCTTTCAGCATGCTTTCCGGCGACTTCCGGCCGCCAAAAATCCTGGACATATTCGATCATTCTTGAAGTGTAAGCAGGCCCTTCCGATCTGCCGCTGTTTTGCCGTGGCACCATGTCCATCCGGATTGCCCTTCGCCGAGAACGGCTTGCGAGATAGATCATTTTTTGTTGAAGAAAGTTTTTACCTTTTTTCCCGTAAATTGTGCCCGGTTTACCGCCCGCTTCGAAGATGAGTTTTTGAGCTACTGCCTCATCAATAATTCCCTCCACCGCCGCATGGATGGCCAGGACTCCGTCGTCCATATCAGAAATCCGCAAACAGCGTTAATTGTGGCGCTTTCTCAGGGCGTGTTTTGGGAATTACGATATCCGCGAGAGAAAGCCCATTTTGAAGAAGGGCTCGTATGTCCTCAAACACTGAGGCCGCTGTTACCGTAGCGCCTTCTCTATCAGGAATGAAAAGCAGTGTTTCATCAAGACCGATGCCCGAGTCCTCAAGCAGGTCGGGTGAATGGGTACTGATGAGAATTTGTCTTGCCGTACGGCGCTGAATACGGGCAAACATTTGTGGCAACATCCGGACAATTTCAGGATGAAGAGAAAGCTCGGGTTCTTCAAGAAGCAACGGACCGTTTCCCTCCAATACCGCCCATAGAAGACCTATAAGACGCAAGGTGCCGTCCGAAAGTTGTTCCTCAGTCTGCCATGCCCCTTGTGGCCGCCAATGCTGGAATTTGCCTCGCAAATGCGGCGTCCCACGATTATCGCGCTCGAGTCCAATCTCTTGTAGATGAGGAACCGCAACACGAAGAACGTTTTTTATTCGACGCAATCGGGCGTTGGGAGTCTTTTCAGGTGTTTTTGCGATCTGTTCCAGGAAATCCCCGCCAAACGGGTCATCAGATCGACCAACGGAGCGATCGGGCTCCCTCACAAGCTGAGGGACGATATGGAGGTAACGAATGGAAGAAAAAAATGTTGTCAAATCACGAAAGGGACGATTCACATTTACCTGCTCAAGATGGGTCTGTGACAATCTGGCTTGATCGTCACGGTCATCTTTCGAAGGACGGTTTAAAAGGACTTTGTGGTTGCAGGTCACGCGTTCTTCTCGAATGATTGGACGCCGTTGTTTGTTTTGGTTGAATGTGATCTCATATTCCCATGTTGAAGAATCATCCGGATTCCTTAGTTCAACAAGTAACCCGACATCCGAATAGCGTCGAGCAGCCAGACAACGAAGGGATGTAAGGCCGCCACGGCGTTCGATGGATTTCTGAAACCCGCCGCCAGGTGAAGCAAGGTCTCTCAGGAACCGGAACGCGTCCAAAAAATTCGATTTTCCAGATGCATTCGGCCCCACCAAAAACGTTCGATCCTGGATAGTTACGTCTATATTGACGAAATTTTTCCAATTCCTGAGAACTAAACGACTAAGTATCAGATTCCTACTCATGGCGTTTTCATTATATACATCTCTTGCATGTTTGTCATTACTCTCTTTATTACCCACTTTAAAGGGTATCACATCCCATTCAGTTCTCTGGACAATCGTCAGTAAACATTAACAGTTAGCTCCTGACCAAATCCCGGATGACGACCTGAAAAAAGCCCTGTCAGGAATTTCGAACATCCGCAACCCTATAATAGTCACCTTTGTAGCCAGGGGTCTTTTGCCTTATCGTGGCCTGGGCTCCGGCATCAAACGTGCGATCGATGCCTGGCCGCGGATTGACTTTGTTGACGATCCTGATGGTTG
>JAAZPT010000368.1 GCA_012797085.1 Christensenellaceae bacterium
AGAATATTATTTGTTTTTTTGTAATTTTAATTCTTTTTGGAAAGGGAATAAAAAAGTATATTGATGAGAGGGATGCAATTATTGAAATGAATAATCCTATTGTTGTGGAATTTCCACTAAGGGGGGAATGGAATGCTTCAACCAGTCCTGGGGATAAAATTCCAAGTCATGGAACAAATATGTTGGCAACAAGATATGCTTACGATTTTATTAAAGTTGACTGGGATAGGCTGGGGCACCCCGCTTATAAAGGGAGTTTTTTCAACTATCTTATAAATGGAAAATCTTTAAATGAGTATTATTGTTATGGAGAAGATATATATTCTCCTTTTGATGGAACTGTTGTTGTAGCAGAAGACGGTTATAAAGAATCAAAAAGAACAAATCTTTTTTCGGATTTGTCCAATAGTAGGGCTATTGCTCGTCATTTTAACCCTGGTAAAGATGATATACGTGCTGTTACGGGTAATTATATCGTTATACAATATAGTGATAATGTATATGCTGTTTTATGTCATCTACAAACAAATTCAATAATTGTCTCCGTTGGCCAAAAAGTTAAAAAAGGTGCAGTGATTGCCAAGGTGGGGCATTCCGGTAATTCAATGGCTCCGCATTTACATTTTCAACTTATGGACAGTTTGGATAGTCGTACTGCAAATGGATTGCCTTGTGCCTTTGAAAAGTATGAAGTATTTAAAGACGGAAAATGGCAGCAACTAACAAATGGTATACCTAAAAGTAGAGATAGAATCCGATTTCAAAAATCAAATTAGAGGATAATATATCAAATGGTATTTCTATGTTACAGCTGATATTTTCTAAAGCTTTTTTATTGGATGCCTAATAACAGTTTTTAATTTTTCAGGTGCAACTTTTCTCGGGTCGGATAAATAAATTTCATGGTGTTTTCTATTTTCGTTTATATCTATTATATACCCCTTCTCTTTCAAAAATGCGCCCATCATGGCAACAGATTTAGGCTCACTATCATATGAACCTATGTGCATCATTTGAACGCAAAGCCCTTCATCTATTGTTAAATATTCTGCCAATGAACAATCCGTTTTTTTCTTTTTTGATGCGGTTTCTACTGACCATTTAAAATTATCCTCTGTTACAAAATCAGGAAGCCTAATAACAGAAATCCAATTAAATGAGGACTTATTAGAATAATCAACTCCAATTACATTTTCTTGCCACCAAAATCCCTCAAGGGGCGGAACAACATATTCAAAAAAACCTTCGATTTTGTAATCCGTTTTATAGCTCATTTTTAGTGTATATGCTATTGCATATAATATACTGACGGCTTGCTGATATGCCCCGGCCTCTTCATTCGGATCGCCTTTTCCATGAACTGCAATATAATTTTCCTTTGGAACATTTACAATTTGCGGCTCGTTTTTAGGCATATAATATTCTTTATATTCCTTTTTAAAATCAAATGCCATATACTTTTCCTCCATAATAAAATAATAGAATTCAGTATTTTAGTATGTATCGTTTGTTTAAAAGTGTGGCTATTTACAATTCTTCTTATGCGCCTTCAGTTTTTTAATTGCCCAATCATAATGGCTTGATGTTGTGCTTACAAAATAAGATCCGAGTGTGCTGCCTCCCACCCAAGGGAAAACATCCTTCGTAAATAATTCTTTATCTGAAAAAGTCTCTGCAAGTTTTATTACATCTTTATGGGAGTTCTTGTAAATTCTATCAGCTTCTTCTAATGTTGTGCTTTGATGCTTCTTCCAAAACTCAACATTCATATCTCCATAGGTTTTCCAATTGTATGGCGAAATAAGAAAGGGCTTTTCTTTACCTTTCGTATTTGAAGAAACCCAGTTTAATAAAAGTTGATGCCACTCAAAAAGATGAATTAGAATATCTCGCAAGTTTTTATCTCTTTTCCAATGGGCTTCCTTTTTATTGGTATCCGCTGAAAAATCAAAGGGTGTATTGAGTTCTTTCTCCGACATAGATGCAATTATTTCATTTAGTTTTTTAAAATTAACTTGAGCAGCACTTATTAAATCTGCTTTTGATGTTGGCCTTCCCATAGTTATCCTCCTATTTAAGCTTTAATTTATCTTAATTGTACAAAACCATACATGACACCTGTATGTCATATTAAAAATATGGAAATATATTTGGCTTATATATTTTTACTAAACATTGTTTGAATAGTTGAGCACCATGTTTTGTAATATATTCTGTATTGTGTTTTGTATTTCCGGCGGACTTATTACTTTTGCGGATGATCCAAAGGAGAGTATATATCCATAAACCCAAGAATCTTCAATAAACCTCATTTTAACTGTAAAACTGCCGTCCCTATTTTGAACAACGTCTTTTTCGGAAAATTCATCCAACACACGATATTCCATATCACTATCTATTTTCATAATAATTTCAGTTGTTTGATTAGAATTTTCATAATTTATTGAAAAATCCAAATTTCTTGGTTCAAATTGTTCTTCTAATATTTTTACTTGTCGCATTCGGCTAAAACGAAATATTCGTACTTCATTTTTATTTAAACAGAATGCTTTTAGATACCAGTTTTTTCCTTTAAACCATAGCTTATAGGGTTCTACAATCCTCTTGCCTCGTTTATTTAGTGATGATAAATATACAAAAGATAAAAGCTTTCTTGAAAGTATTGCTTCCTTTGATTTTTCAAACTGATCTTTAATTAAGCTTCCCCAATCATCAAGGTCAATTTCATAAAACCCTTGATTGGTATCGCCAAAAAAGGAAGAAACTTTGTTAAGTGTTTCTTCTACCGATGATTTATCAAGGGTGTTCAGGCTTTGTAGTGCGGATATAATGTTGTTTTTTTCTTTTTCTGTAAGCACCGTTTTATCAAGAACATAATTAGGTAGCAAAGAAATTCCTCCGTTTTTTCCTTTGCTCATATATATGGGAATTCCCGTTGAAGATATATCTTCAACATCACGATATATGGTTCTTGTAGATACCTCAAAATGCTCTGCTAATGCTTTTGCTGTAATCTTCTTCTTATCAAGAAGTATATATATTATTTCAAAAAGTCTGTTTAATTTCATAAACTCACCTCTAAAGGCATTATAGCATATAATAAGACAAAACTATGTCATATTAAAAAACAAGAATGTCTATTTATTAATAAACATTCTTATTTTTTAATTTAAAGTTATCCAAAGCTTTTTTATCCGCCGGGCAAAAGTTATACTTATCTGTTTCTAACATAGTTATCCATTTAATATCCCTATGTTCTAAAATTTGCGGCTGCCCTTCTATAAGCTCGCAATTATAAATATAAAGCTTTATTTTTATATCGGGGTAAGCATATTCAACAAACTCAAATAATTTACCTACTTTTACTTTAATACCCAACTCTTCATAGCATTCACGTACTAAGGCTTGTTCATGGCTTTCGTTTTTTTCCACCTTACCGCCTACAAACTCCCATAATAAGCTCCTTGCTTTGTGTAATGGCCTTTGACATATTAAAAACTTATTGTCTTTCCAAATTATTGC
>JAAZPT010000369.1 GCA_012797085.1 Christensenellaceae bacterium
ATAATCTCGGCTTTTAAATGTTTCAATAATTTCTGTTGCAAAGGGTCTAAGTTGCATTTCATGTTTTAATGCCATATACTCGTCTACCCATTTATGTGCAATTTCTATAAAATTTTCCTCAGTAACACCGGCATTTAAATAATAATCCTTTATTGGAAACATAAATTCATTTTGATATTGTTCTTTTGATATTGTTCTACACTTTCTAAAATAGGTAGATTATATTGAGCAAACACTTTATTACGAGCCAAAATGCTTACGTGTATATCATCTAAAAGCGTACCATTCCAACCCCAAATTATACAAGTTTTCAATTTTTAATATGCCTTTGAAAAATATATCAATTTTTTAGCTTTTTTGCCGCAACAAACGCAAGTTTCTCCTATGGGTGTTTGATCAAAAGGCATATTTCTAGTTGTTGCACCGGTTTCTTCTTTTATTTTATCTTCACATTCAACATCACCACACCACATTGCTCTTGCAAAACCTATTTGAACTTGGTTATTTAACTCTTCCATATTAAAAACGTCAGCAGTACGTTCATCTCTAAATTTAAGAGCTTGACTATATAATTCTTTTTGAATTTGATTTAATAATACACTTACATTATTAAGTAATAATGATTTTGAAAAACTTCCTTTTTCTAAAGTATCGCGTCTAAAATATGTAATAATATCTTGCTCAATATCCCTTGGACCAACTTCAATACGAAGTGGTATACCCTTTAGCTCGCTATCATTAAATTTAAAACCTGCACTTAACGTATCTCTATCATCAATATCAACTCTAATTCCAACAGATTTTAGCTTATTTGCAATTTCTTCACAAGCTTCTAATACCCCTTCCTTATGTTGAGCAATTGGAACTATTTGTACTTGTATTGGTGCAATAACCGGTGGCAACCTTAAGCCACGTTCATCACCATGGGTCATAATAATAGCACCTATTAGCCTTGTAGAAACACCCCAGCTGGTTTCTGAAACATATTCCAGTTTGCCGTCTTTACTTAAATATTGAATATCGAAAGCTTCAGCAAACCTCGTGCCGAAGTTGTGACTTGTACCTGCTTGTAGAGCTTTACCATCTTGCATCATAGCTTCAATACTATATGTACTATTTGCACCAGCAAACTTTTCCTTTTGCGTTTTTTCACCAACAATAACAGGTATAGCAAGACTTTCTTCTGCCAACTCCCTATAAATTTCTAACATTTGAAGAGTTTCAGCTTGTGCCTCATCCAGTGTAGCATGAATAGTATGCCCCTCCTGCCATAAAAATTCACTCGTTCTTAAAAAAGGTCTCGTACTTTTTTCCCAACGCATAACTGAGCACCATTGATTATATTTCATAGGTAGATCACGCCATGAAGAAACCCATTTTGAATACATTGTACAAAACATTGTTTCACTTGTAGGCCTAACTGCAAGTCTTTCTTGAAGAATATCATTTCCTCCTTGAGTTACCCATGCAACTTCCGGCGCAAATCCTTCAACATGCTCCGCTTCTTTTAAAAGTAGGCTTTCCGGTATTAACAAAGGCATATAAACATTTTCATGCCCTGTTTCTTTAAAGCGTTTATCTAAAACCCTCTGTATGGACTCCCAAATTGCATAACCATATGGGCGTAATACCATACAACCTCTAACGGGTGCATAATCAACTAATTTGGATTGTAGTATAACATCTGTATACCATTGAGAAAAATCTTCACTTCTTGGTGTAATATGAGTTACAAACCCTTTATTTTCCTTTGCCATCTTTCCTCCTAAGAACTTACATTTAATAGCTATTTTATAACTTGTTTATTGTATCATTTTAAAGTGTTATTTTCAAGGAAAATACAACACTTGCATTAAATTTGACAAAAAATAAAAACCGGATATAATCCGGCTTTTGTTTTTATAAATTTATCTTTTCCCCTTATCATAAGGTATACCTTCCGCTTTGGGTGCTCTTGAGTTTTTACTGGTAAGCACAAGCACAAGCATTGTAACTATATATGGCAACATTAAATAAATATATTCCGAGGATTTTATATTTTCAAACTTAGGTAAGAAAGGTATGCTCGATGCATAAGCACTTATTATCTTAAATAAGGCAAAAAACAATGATGCTCCAAGAATATTTAGAGGTTTCCAGTTACCAAATATCATAACAGCTAAAGCTAAAAAACCGTAACCTGCAACCGTAGATAAAAACCCTGACCCCGCTGCAAAAGTATATGCCAAGCCACCTATACCAGCTAAAAAGCCCGATATTGCAACACCTAAATAACGCATTTTATAAACATTTATACCCAGCGAGTCTGCTGCTTGAGGATGTTCACCACAAGCACTTAGCCTTAAGCCCAATCTGGTTTTATATAAAAATATATACGATAGAATAAAAATTATTACTGTTAAAGGCGTTGTTATAAAAAAGCTTTTAAAAAAAAGTATATTAAAAAAAGTATTTGTATTAGTTATACCTAAAACTTCATAAGAAATTCTGGCCCAGTTAGGTATAATAATATTGGTATTTCCTTGCCCTTGTATATGCCAAGTTATAACAATAGCCGCAGCAGGAGCAAGCATATTTAAAGCCGTTCCACCAATTGTTTGATTCGCTTTCAAATGTATAGATGCAAAGGCTAATAACATAGAAAAAATTATTCCAATTACACCTGCAAAAAACACAGCAATAATGGTTGCTGTTTGGGGTGATTTCACTCCAAAGCCAATTTCATCAAAATATTTTAACAATAGACAACCTGCTAATGCTCCTACAACCATTATACCTTCTAGAGCAATATTAATAACACCTGATCGTTCAGAAAACATTCCACCTAAAGCTACTAGCAAAAGAGGAACAGCAAATAGTATTGTTGCACTTAATATATCTGCCAATATCA
>JAAZPT010000370.1 GCA_012797085.1 Christensenellaceae bacterium
AGAAATTTAATACAAAAATATGCTTTAAAATTTTTTAAAACAAGCTTGGTTATTGTTCTTGTTTATCTTGCTTATAGTTCCGTTAAACTTTCTATATCAATAAATGCGCAAAAAGCAATCTACAAACAAAACCTAGAGCATTATCAAGTAGTGCAAGATAAAATTGCAATTATTGAGGAAGAAATTAAAGCTGCAAATGCTCCAAATAATATTACATATAGGGCAAGCAAAGAAATTGGAATGGTAAAGCGAAATGAGGCTACTTCCACTTTTATACCTATTCATGAGTTTGAAATGGTGGAAACCATTGAAGAAACCAAGGCGGAAAACTATATGGAATTTAATATGATAGATGCTATCACTAGTATTTTTAACTAATTGGGGGCTTTTATGAAACTTAGTAATCTTATAGAAAATATGCCATATATTATTAAAATCTATGGCAATTCAGATGTAAACATTGAAAACCTAATTTTAGACAGCAGAATTAAAACAGAAAATGGTTTGTTTTTTTGTATTAGTGGTGCTGTATTTGATGCGCATAACTTTGCAAAACAAGCAATATCAAATGGGAATATAGCCTTAGTTGTTGAAAGATATTTGGAGGATATACCTGTTCCTCAAATTGTTGTTGAAACATCCAGAGGGGCTATGGCAAGAATATCATCTGCTTTTTATAATCATCCTGAAAAATCACTTAAACTTATCGGTATTACCGGTACAAAAGGGAAAACAACCACATCATTTATGATTAAATCCGTATTTGAATCTGCAGGTTACAATGTAGGAGTAATAGGAACAACAGGTAATGTAATTGGTAAAAAGCATATTGACAGCAAACTTACTACGCCGGACCCTATTGATTTATATTCAACACTTAAATTAATGTTAGATGAGGGTGTTGAAGTTGTTGTAATGGAAGTATCTGCTCATGCAATAGATATGTTACGCTTAGATGGGCTAAGGTTTGAAGTGGGTTGTTTTACAAACTTATCACAAGATCATTTAGATTATTTTGGTGATATGGAAACCTATTTCCAAGCTAAAAAGAGGTTTTTTACATCAGGCTACATTAAAAATGCGGTTTTAAATTCTGATGAAGATTCTTCAGTAATTATAGAAAATGATATAAATATTCCTCATATTACTTATGGAATAGGCGCTAATGCGGATATATATGCAAGAAATATTGAAATACTGGAGTCGGGTGCAAGTTTTAATATTCACTTAGGCAATGTACATAACTTTGATATTAAAATGAAAATGACGGGTAATTTTAATGTTTATAACGCCCTTGCAGCTGCTGCGGTGTCCTTAGTTATGAATATTGACTATGATCATATTAAGATGGGACTAGAAGGTGTTACAAGTGTACCGGGAAGGATAGAGTTGCTTAATACTCATACTAATTTTTCAATTATCCTTGATTACTCACACTCACCGGATTCCTTAAAAAATATTTTAGAAACTGTTAGAGAATTTGCAAAAAATAGAGTTATTGTTGTTTTTGGTTGTGGTGGAGATAGAGATCACGGTAAACGACCTATCATGGGTAGAACTGCCGGGGAATTGGCGGATTATTCTATAATAACATCCGATAATCCTCGCATGGAAAACCCTTTTAGAATAATTGAAGCTATAGAAGAAGGCATTAAAAAAGTTGATGCTAGGTATGAAATAGTTGAAAATAGACGCGAAGCAATAAAAAATGCCATAAAAATGGCAAAGGAAGGCGATTTTATAATACTTGCCGGTAAGGGGCATGAAACATACCAAGAACGTATGGGAGTAAAACATCCCTTTGATGAAAAAGTAGTAGTTAAAGAATTGCTTATAGAGCTTGGCTTTAATTAATATTAAGCAAAAACGGAAGGAATTAATAATATGTTAAGAATGAGCTTATCCCTTGTAGCATCGTTTTTATTAGTGTTTATAATAGGTAAACATCTTATTAAGTTTTTTAAAGCTAAAGGTTTAGTACAGTATATTTATGAATTAGGGCCTGATCATGAAAGTAAGCAAGGCACACCTAGTATGGGCGGATTTATGTTTATTATTGTATCGGTACTGATTTCTTTTTTGCTTCACAAAGGTACTTATAATTTAAATTTTGATTTTACAATAATATTAACACTTTTTTGCTTACTTTGTTCAGCTATTGGCTTTGTAGATGATTATACAAAAGCGAAACAAAAAAGAAATTTAGGTTTGACTGCAAAACAAAAACTTATAGGCCAATCATTAATTGCTGTTTTGTTTAGTATTTATTGTTATTTTCAACCAAATATTGGTAGTAAAATATTAATTCCTTTTACAGCGATATTTTTTGATTTGGGAATTTTTTATATTCCTATAATGAGTTTTGTAATAATATTTATTGTTAATAGTGCAAACATACAAGATGGTATGGATGGTTTGTTATCAAGCGTTTCAGTGGTTGGTTTTATATCTTGGGCGATAGTAATTCTTTCTTTACTTCAAATGAATGCACTATTAAACAACTATGACTTGGCAATGTCCTATCAAAATGTTGCAATATTCTCAATTGCAATAGCTGGTGGTTGTTTGGGTTTTTTAAGGTATAATTACTACCCGGCAAAGGTGTTTATGGGGGATACGGGTTCAATGTTTCTGGGTGCTGCAAGTGTTGGCATTGCTATGATAATAAAAATGCCTTTATTATTATTGTTTGTTTTTGTAACACCAATAATTTCATCTCTTTCAGTAATAATACAAAGGGTATATTTTAAAGCTACTAAAGGAAAGCGAATATTTAAAATGAGCCCAATACATCATCATTTTGAAAAGTCCGGCTACAGTGAAACACAAGTAATAATGATGTATGCTGTTTTTACAACCATATTATCGGTATTGGCTATATTTTCCATATATGGTTTTACAACAAGTATTTTTTAATATAATCAATGGAGAGTGTTAGTTTTGAACGTTAAAGGTAAAAAAATTTTAGTTTTAGGTTTAATGCGAAGTGGAATAGCTGTTTCAGAGCTACTTATTCAGCATGGTGCAAAATTAATACTTTGTGATCAAAAGGATACTCATGAGCTTAGAGCTAAAATTGATAACTTTAAAAATAGAGTTGAAGCAATACACTTGGGAACAGATCCTTCTTTGTATTTAGATGAAATAGA
>JAAZPT010000055.1 GCA_012797085.1 Christensenellaceae bacterium
GGTTGATGAGCCGGTTACAAGTTGGGGAATACTATGGGATAAAAAATATACAAACAATGTTTTTATGCTTGATAGTATAAGGGATACTTTGGGGATTACATTAAAATATTTAGGCTATTCCATGAACACAAGGGATCCACTTCAATTGGAAGAAGCCAAAGACTTGCTTATCAAACAAAAGCAAGAGGGTATAGTTAAAGCATACCAGGTTGATGAAACTAAAGACAAAATGGTTAATAATGAAGCAGCTCTTGCGCTTATGTGGAGTGGTGATGCTCAATACGCTAAAGATCTTAACGAGAACTTAGATTATGCAGTTCCGGATGAAGGTTCTAATATTTGGGTAGATGCTATGGTTATACCCAAAGGAGCAAAAAATAAAGAAAATGCGGAAAAATTTATAGACTTTTTATGCAGACCTGAAATTGCTCAACTGAATTGTGAAGAAATTTGGTATTCATCACCAAATGAAGCGGCAGTTGAACTAATGGGTGAAGAGTATACTGAAAATACAACAATGAACCCAACTCAAGAAACAATCGATAATTGTGAGTTCTTTAGTGATATCCAAGATTTTATAGCTATTTACAATGGCTTATGGCTTGAAATAAAGAGTGCGAAATAAAACAAAAAAGACTACTTAATATACTAAGTAGTCTTTTTTAGTGCTTTACTCCATACATCAATTAAATCATTTAATCGCCATTTTGCATTGGCTGAGCTGGTTGAGGGCAGGCAACAACCGGCTATTTTAAGGGCTTCAAATATATATTTATTATATAAATTATAGGCTGTTTTTCCATTAAGGATTATTTTGCTAATGTTACTATTTTCAACAATAAGATTAATATTGTTAGGCACTACATTTTTTATGCTGGAGTCTGCAGAGCCGCTTATTGTACAAGTATTTATAACATCATACAAAGCCAAGTTGTTTTCTAAAATCAACTTGGTTTTTTCGTCAATAGTTTTAGGTAAAGAGCAGTTAAATATTGCAGAAACAACAGTCCAAAACCTATTGTTTTTATTTCCATAGTAAAAGTTGTTTTCCCTGGATATTACTGATGGAAAGCTACCTAATATCAGTATAGTTGAATTTTCGTTATAAACAGGCTCAAAGGGATGCACAATAGATTCATTTGTCATATTATAATTTAAATACTATACCGCATATTGCTCCTGCAATAATGAATAGAATAGGATGTATTTTTTTAGTCGGTTTTGCTTGAGTTAATATAAAGAATATTACTATTAATGCAGAAGGCAAAATTTTAATTGTATTGTTTATATTATCATAAACACAAAGCTTTAAAACAGTAAAACCGGCACTGGCAATTAAACCGGTAACTGCAGGGCGTAAACCTTTTAAACTGTTTTGAATATAAGGGTTATCATTAAACTTGTTCATTAGTTTAGCAATAATGATAATTATAACTATTGACGGTATTGTTAAAGATATTGATGCTAATATACCGCCTAAAATACCATAAGTGTTGTAACCAACATACGTACTCATGTTTATTCCAATGGCACCCGGCGTACTTTCAGATATAGCTATCATGTCGGCCAATTGTTCTAATGTAAACCAATGGGGATAATTATTGCTCATTTGTACAAGGAAAGGTAATGTTGCCAAACCTCCACCTATTGCAAACAAACCTGTTTTTAAATATTCAAAGCATAATAAAAATAAATCACGCATTTTTATTGTCCTCCTTTAAAAACAATATTCCTACTATTGCAGCGGCCACACTTATAACAATAGGGGATATATCGAACATTACTATTGCCAAAAAGGAAATTATTGCAATAATCACCTTTAATATGGTGTTTACATTGTTTTTTATAAGCTTAAATACTGTTGAAAATATTAATGCCGTAACAGCTATTCTAACACCGGCAAAGGCATGTTTAACTTCACTTATGTGTGAAACTTGGTCAAGTACGGAGGCAATTAATAATATAATTATTATGCTTGGACTTATAAAACCCAATGTTGCAATAATTCCTCCCAAAATACCGGCATGATTATACCCAACAAATGTAGATGTATTAACTGCAATTATACCGGGAGTACATTGCCCAATTGCATAATAATCAAGTATTTGTTCCTCGTTTGCCCATTTCTTTTTTTCTACCACTTCAGCATTTAATAATGGCAACATTGCGTAACCGCCGCCAAAGGTCATACTGCCTATTTTAAAAAAAGTAAAGTATAAATCTAATAATAGGCGTAATTTACCGTGTTTTTTATTGCTCAATTTATTTACTCCTTTTTATATAGTAATTTTTACAATTATTATAAAATTCATCAAATATACCAATGGATAGTTTATCATAAGATCTTTCCGGATGCCATTGTACAGCAGTTATCATGGGATATTTATCACTATAAAAAGCTTCAATTATTCCATCATCAGCAATGGCTGAAGGCTTTAATATATTTGATAAAACATCAATAGTTACTCCTTGGTGATGAAAAGTATTAATATCAGCTGTTTCTTTTTTATAATAATTACTTAAGGTAGTTCCTTTTATTATATTAATATTGTGGGATATATCGACATCGGTTTTGGCTAACTTACTATGCAACACTTTATTACCGATAATGCTTGGTATATCTTGTATTAATGAACCTCCCAAGGCAATGTTTATAAGCTGAAAGCCTCTACATATTCCCAAAATAGGCATACCTAAATCAATAGCGACATTAAACAATTCAAATTCAAGTTCATCCCTGTAATTATTTGGTTTTTCGCCCTTTGGATGCAAATTTTGATTATAGTATTTTGGGTTAATATCGCCTCCACCGGTTAATACAAGACCATTAAAATTAATTAAAAATTCCTTAATATTATTATTTTTTTCGATTAATGGTATGGCATTTAAATTATACTCATTTATTCTATTTATATATAGTTTGCTTATTGCTTCAGGCTCACCATTTTCATCAAGTTTACTTGTAAGAAGTACATCTAATTTTTTCATAAATTTTCCTTTTAAAATTGAAGTTAATACACTAATATGTTATACTATATTAATTAAAACAATGCAATAAACTTATTAAAAAAAGAGGTGTATTGTGAACGATAATTATATATGTGTTGTAGGTGGAATTAATTTAGATCTATCTGCAACAAGTTATTCTATAGCCTGTATGGAGGATTCCAATCCTGGCAAAATAAGTTATAGTCCTGGTGGAGTAGGGCGTAATATTGCTGAAAACATTTGCCGTTTAGGGGAAAAGGTTTCCCTTATAGCGCCTTTTGGTAGTGATGAATATAGCAAATTTCTTATAGAAAGTTGCAATGAAATAGGCATTGATCTTTCAAACAGCTTAAACTTTCCTAACGAAAATACAGGAATGTATGTTTGTGTTAATGATTTTAATGGAGAAATGCTTATTGCAATATCAGCAATGGACATTTGTCAAAAAGTTTCACCGAAGAAATTGGCAAGTAAATTAGCTTTTATAAATAAGGCCAAACTTATTGTTTTAGATGCTAACTTACCGGAAGCAAGCCTTGTTTATATTGCAGAAAAGTCAAAAGTTCCGGTGTTTGCCGATGCGGTTTCCGTGGCAAAGTGCAGCAAAATAAAAAAGATTTTACCTAAACTTACTTTATTAAAAGCTAACCGTTTTGAAGCAGAAGCTCTTAGTGATATTAAAATTAATTCTGTAAGCGATTTGGAAAATGCAGCAAAAGCATTGTTAGATACAGGCCTTAAAAATATTATAATAACCCTTGGCAAAGATGGAGCGTATTTTGCTAATAAAAATAAGCAAGGTAAAATGCCTTCACTAAAGGTCAATGTACTTAATGTAACAGGGTGCGGTGATGCTTTTATGTCCGCTGCAACAGTAAGGTACCTATATAATCAAGACTTGGAAGATATGGTTAAGTATGGTATTGTTGCCGCCGGCCTGAGTGCAACCCACGATAGTGCGGTTTTTCCATACCTTAGTATGGATATGATAGAAAGGCATTTAAAAGACATAGAATATTAGGAGGAGTTTATTATGAATTTACAAAATTATTTATCAGTTAGCGAAGAGGTAAAGGATGCTGTAGCAAAGGGGCTTCCTGTTGTAGCTTTAGAGTCAACAATTATTTCCCATGGCATGCCATACCCTAAAAATGTTGAAACAGCCTTAGAAGTTGAACGTGTTGTAAGAGACAATGGTGCTATTCCGGCAACCATAGCTATCATTAAGGGTAAATTTTGTGTTGGAATAAATAAAGAGCAAATTGAATACTTGGGTAAAAAAGGTTTAGATGTTATTAAAGCAAGCCGTAGGGATGTGCCGGTATTGCTTGCAAAAGGAGAAGATGGTGCCACAACAGTTACTACAACCATGATGGCAGCTAAACTTGCAGGTATTAAAATTTTTGCAACAGGTGGATTAGGTGGTGTACATAGGGGTGCAGAAAAAACAATGGATATATCTGCCGACTTGGAGGAACTATCTCAAACAGATGTATATGTAGTTTGTGCTGGTGTTAAAGCTATATTAGACTTGAAACTTACTTTAGAGTATTTAGAAACTAAAGGTGTTACAGTTCTTGGCTACCAAACAGATGAATTGCCGGCCTTTTATTCTAAAACCAGTGGCCTTAAAGTGGATTATAGAGTTGATACACCAAAGGAAATTGCTGATATTATCCAAGTTAAAGATGTATGTGGTATAAAGGGTGGAATGTTAATAACAAATCCAATACCGGATGAGTATTCCCTGGATGGTAATGCCATTGAAGTAATAATAGAATCAGCAATTAAAAAGGCTGATAATCTTGGTATTAAAGGCAAGGCAATTACACCCTACCTATTGGACGAAGTCCAAAAACAAACAGGTGGTGAAAGTTTGGAAAGTAATATTAAACTAGTAATCAATAACGCTAAGCTTGGTGCAGAAATTGCAATAGAATTAAGTAAAATAAAAAAGGCTGTTAAGCCTTAACCATAAGTCTTTCTTAAAGTAAACGGTATACCCCAAACGTAGTAGCTTATTAGAAATTCGCGAACCGTTTGGGTATTTTTTAATGTAAGTATTGTAGCTGAAATATCGCCACTATTTTTTGACTGTAGGGTTTTGTATTCAAAATCTCCTATTTGAAACACATCACCGGTACGTGGAAATATTTGTACTTCTATACCTTCTATTGGCAAAAAAGTATTATTTTTAAGCCTTATTTGGTAGCTTAAATAGGTATAATTTTCAATGTCATCAAGTTCCCAATTTTGAAAAATTGTACCTTCAAATGTTTCATTTGCAATGTCTTCTTTATTTTTTAAAAATAAATCTCTATAGTCCGATGCATTTATTGCTTGAACATTTAATGCAACTATTTCCACGTTTGAGTTAAGATATATGTAAGCAGTGGCACCAATTGCAACAAACATTACAACTACCATTAAAATTGCTAAATATTTTAAAAACATTTTAACCCCTTAATTTTGCTTTAATATATTGTTCAGTTCAACTATCATTTCACTATCTTTTAAACGAAATTTAAATTCTACACGTCTGGATTTATCCATATTTACGGAGCCGTCTTCATTTAAAATGGGGGAGGAAAAACTTTTGCCTTTTGCTGTTAATAGTTCTCTTAAATAGGTACGTTGGTTTTCATTTATACTAGGCAATGAAAGGCAATACTTGGCTACAGATAAGGCTCTGTTTTGAGATAATTCAAGGTTCATAATATAATCTCCGGCGGTATCGGTATGGCCTTCTATACTTATTTCGCCTAAGTAATCTTTATACTCATCCCTTAACAATACGGATAGATAAATAGGTAAAAATTTATTTAATAATTCTTCACCCTCTGTTCTAATGTTTGATTTGGCGGTTTCAAAAAAGACTGCACTTTCTAAAACGATATCACCGGTTTTAGTATCAACACTTGCCTTTAAGTTTTGGGCGGAAAAAACGGTACTTAAATCCCTGATGATTTCTGTTCTAACACCAATTAAATCATCAATTTTTTGTTGTTGTATAGCCATTTCATCCTTTTGTGTTTTCAACTTTGTATTTGCGGCTACAAGTTGTTGTTCCCTAGTGCTTAAGTCTTGTTGAGCTATTATTAAAGCATTCTCTTTTTCGGCTA
>JAAZPT010000430.1 GCA_012797085.1 Christensenellaceae bacterium
CACTCCTTCTTAAGGGTATAGACCTGACTGTTGTTCCCGTATCATTCTGCGGATGTTCAATCCAAAATGTTGAGTTGCTCACCGGATTCCTCACTTATGTCGATTCTCTCGGAGTTGACAAAGAAGCAGTCAATGCAATCTTTGATTTTAACCCCCTGATGACTCTCAACACAACGGGTTATTTCTGCGAAGAATCCTCTTTCGTTAAACTGGCAGAATGTGTAAAAGCGACTCAGGAATACAAAAATATTCGTGTAATCACGATTGATGCCACCACTTTCAACGGAGCCGGTGCCTCCTCGACACAGGAGCTCGCATTCGCTCTGTCGGAAGGCAGCGAATATATTTCACGTCTGACGGATCTTGGTCTCTCGGCTAAGGATGTGGCTAAAAAGATGCTGTTTGTCTTTTCAGTGGGCAGTTCATACTTTATGGAAATTGCCAAGTTCCGTGCAGCGAGAATGCTTTGGGCAAATGTAGTTGAGGCTTATGGTGTCGATTCCAACTGTGCACAGAAGATGAAGATCTTCGCTTACACCGGCGAGTGGAACCAAACTGTATATGATTCATATGTAAATATGCTTCGCGCAACCACACAAGCGATGAGCGCAGCCCTTGCAGGTGTCGATTATCTCGAGGTAGTGCCCTTCGACTTTGCCTATCAGGTGCCCGGAGAATTCTCCAACAGGATCGCACGCAATGTGCAGAGTATCCTCAAGGAAGAGTCAAACTTCAATAAGGTTGTTGACCCTGCTGCGGGTTCATACTATGTTGAAAATTTAACCAACTCTCTTGCAGAAGCTGCATGGAAACTCTTCACTGATGTGGAGAGTGCCGGCGGTTATGTGGCAAAGTTTAAAGAGGGCTTTATCCAGTCGGAGATTCAAGCCGTTTCCGATAAGAAAGACAAAAACATTGCTACTCGCAGGGAGACTCTCCTCGGTACAAATCAATACCCCAACTTCCTTGAAGTTGCCGACGAGGTCATTACAAAAGAGATTGTTTCCAGAGAAATCCCCACTCTTATGGGTATGAAGTTGGAAGAACCTTGTTGCTGTGACAAGAAAATGGCAGAGCCTCTCAGGCCATACCGCGGATCTCAGGCATTTGAGACACTTCGTTTGGCTACTGACCGTAGCGGCAAAGAGCCCAAGGCCTTCATGCTCACATTTGGTAACCTTGCAATGTGCCGTGCCAGAGCTCAGTTCTCCTCCAACTTCTTTGCCGTAGCAGGTATTAGAATCATAGACAACAACCGTTTCGATACCATCGAAGAGGGAGCAAAAGCTGCTCTCGAGTCGGGAGCTGAGATTGTGGTTGCCTGTTCTTCCGATGATGAGTATGCAGAGGCAGTACCCCGGATTGCAAAACTCCTTGGAGGAAAGGCTATCCTGGTGGTTGCCGGTGATCCCGCCTGCAAAGAGGAACTGATTGCCGCTGGCATCAATAATTTCATCCATGTAAGAAGCAATGTTCTTGAGACTTTGAAAGAGTATCAGAAGATGCTTGGTATTTCAGAACTGTAATAATTGAAAGATATGAGACCAAATTTTAAAGATATCAAATATACCGGATCCTCTGGAGAATGTTGTATTAAAGAGCATATTTCTTCCTGGAACACTCCGGAAAAGATAGAAGTGAAATCGATCTATACGGAAAAGGATCTTGAAGGTATGGAGCACCTTGGTTATGCTGCCGGTATTCCACCTTACCTCCGTGGACCCTATTCTACAATGTACGTTATGAGGCCATGGACAATTCGCCA
>JAAZPT010000371.1 GCA_012797085.1 Christensenellaceae bacterium
ATTGATTTAGATGTTGTTCCCTATACGGATTATAGCTATAAACGCGTTGATAGGGCCTTGCGTGATGCTATGGGAGGCATAACCCCTTCAAAGAAGGATAAAATACATTATCAAACAGCCATGTTGGTTGAACTTGCAAGGCTGTTTAAAGAATATAACTGGGTACAACAATACCATATAAGCGCTCTTAGGGATTGCAACAGCGAGCTTTTGGCAAAATATGGTTCAAAAAGCGGCTCCGATGTAATGGACGATAGCCATATGGCCCGCCCTTTAGTTGGGCTTTTGGATTTACAGCTTAGGGAAGATTGTTTGCCAAAAACTATACTTTATACAATGAACCCCCAAGATAATGAAGTAATTGCCTCCGTTGCAGGAGCCTTCCAAGGTGGTACAAAGGGTAAAATACAGTTCGGCACCGCATGGTGGTTTGGTGATACAAGAAGCGGATTTGAACGCCAACTGCAAAAAATAGCCAGTGCTAGCGTACTGTCATCTCATATAGGTATAGTTACAGATAGTCGTAGTATAACAAGCTATTCACGCCACGAATACTTTAGACGTATCCTTTGCAACACCATAGGCACTTGGGTTGAAGAAGGCGAGTTTGCAAATGATTGGGAATTGTTAAAGAGTATAGTTGAGGGCATTTGCTTTAACAATGCTAAAAATTATTTCAATATAGATATAGATTAATTTATAAAATTTAAACCAAAAGTTATTTGTAATATAGAATCTCAAAAAACAATATAGAATGTTTTAAAAGCAGAGCGTTTTGCTCTGTTTTTTTATAAAAAATAATTGCTAAGCTTTTGTTTATTTGTTTTTAGTGTTAACATAATATTTGCATTATTTTTGTAAAAGCCTGCGTCTTATTAGTTGAAAGGAGTGGTTAAATGAACAACGCCTACAACATAACAAACTTTGACGATTATCAATTGGAACGCCTTATGAACACCTATGGCACATGCCTTTTACGCATGAGCTATATTTACTTAAAGGACAGCCTCTTGGCGGAAGATGCTGTTCAAGAGAGCTTTATTAAAGCTTATAGGCATATAAAAGATATATCAAAGATAAAAAATGAAAAAGCATGGCTGATACGAATAACAATAAACACCTGTAAGGATATGCGCCGTAAGGCTTGGTTTAAAATGGTAGACAGGTCTAAAGCTATTGAGGATTTAAACCTATATTCCAAACACAAAACTGATTTTGACGATACCGTAAGCGCAGCAGTTATGGCTTTAAGTACAAAATATAGGGAGGTCATATTGCTTTATTATTATCAAGATATGAGTATAAAGGAAATAAGCGCTATTAGAGGAATAAAAGAATCTACTATAAATTCTCGTTTAAACAGAGCCAGAAAACAACTTGAAGGGAATTTAGAAGGGTGGTATTTTAATGAACAATTTTAAAAATAATATAGATAAAGAATTGTATAACATACAATGGAAAGGCAACAATCAAGTATTTGATGAAATTTACGGTAAAAAAACAAAAAAATCCTTTAAATTAAAACCCGTTATATTAATTGGCATAATTGTTGTAGTAATATTAGGCACAGCCCTTGCTTTAAACTTTAATTATAGCAAAGAATATAATATGGTTAAGGATGCAAAGCAGGCTATAATGTTAAAATATAACTTCAGCCCTGAAATTATGGATAGTTTTTCACCCAAACACATAAGCAATAAAGACGGTGAAAAAGTTGAATTTGAAAACTTTGTATATGAAAACGAAAAAACCGGCAAATATACCGTTACTTTTAAGGATAACAAAGTGTATGAAGTTAGTTGGAGCAACGACCATATAGACCCAAAAGAATATAGCGGTGGCAACCTTGATGCTCCTGCCTGGGGTTTTGCCCAGTTGGAAAAAATGCGTAAAATAAAAAAGGATTTTAGGGAAAAGTATGATACTATAGATTGGAGCGACTCAAACAATTGGACGTTGGAACAAAAAGCTGAAATGGACAAGGATTTTACCCACGAAACACTAGCTAAAATAAATGTTTTGCCTGATGCTGACGACATACAACCCGATAAAGCTATAGAAATAGCAAAACAAGCCTTAATCGATAAATATGGTTTTAAAGAAAGCTTTTTTGATAATTTAAGTCCCTTTATAGATTTTTATAGTGTAAGCTTTGACAATGGTAAAAACACCCATAAGGAATACGACATTAACTTTGCCCAAAAAATAGACGATAATTCTTATGACAGCAAGTTATACACTGCAATATCTTCTCCCGACGGAAAAGTAAAAAATTGTACATGGACGGTTGAAGCACAGGACTTACATTTACCTGACGGCGACTTAATCAAATATGAAAGCTTTGTAAAAGAATATTTCGAAAAAGGTGCCTTTGAGTTTAGAAATGCAACAGAAAAAGCCGATATTGCTCAAAGGCTAAAGGCAGCAGGATTTGAATACTTGTTACAGGGCGTTGACTATGTTTCACCAAAGGCTGATATAGCAAACGAGGATGTAATAAAGGCTGCAAACAAGGCTTTGTTCGATAAGTTTGGCGGCGATGAAAGCGTGTTGAATTTCTTTAACATTACAAAAGGCTTTGTAAATATTAAAGGTCAAAAACAATGGCAAGTTAGCTATATTGAAAAAGAAAGTTACTCTATTGTGAACTACTACGACATGTTGGGCGACTATACAGTAAGCTTAACAGAGGACACATTGGAACCTATAGATGTAACTTGGAGCCTTGGCCTATCACCCATGCAAGCCGATGAAAATTCCTGGGGTATGCTTGATAAATATAGCCTGAACATTTTACCCTATTTAAAAACAACATTAAACAATGTAAAAAGTTACCTTGATAAATATGAGGAAAATACTTACCCCGAACAAATGAGCACAGAGGATGCCGCAGCCTTTAGTAAGCTATATTTAGATGCCGGCTTTTCAAAATATGATCATAGTTTTGTTAGTTATACATTGCCCGATGAAAATGATATACCTGAAACGGAAATTCGGAAAAAAGCTCAAGAGGTGCTTATAGCTGAAAAACAAGTTACAAACAATTACTTTGATACGGCAACTTGCTATGTTCAGTGCTATTATGACTACATAAACGGTAAAGGCGAAAAGGTTTGGAGCGTAAGATACTATGGTCAGGACGAAATGTATAATGTTTATTTTTTAATATTTGATGCCAGAACCGGAGATTTGTTGGAACTGCATCATGAGGACAGCACAATGGGTAACGGTTAATAAATATAAAAATCAACAAAAAAGGAGCTGTGCTCCTTTCTATATTATAAATTTGGATTGGGCTTTGTTGCAAAACTCTATAGCAAAATTTATAAAGTTTTGAGTTATGGTGAACCCTGCTTTTTTATAGTACAAAATATTGATACCCTCTTTTGTAGTTATATAGCTTAAAATATTGTATAATAATATTATAATATATTTATACAATAAAAATTTGGAGGTTTGTTATGATAGCAATAGGATGCGACCACGTTGCAGTGGATATGAAAAACGAAATAATTGAGCACTTGAAAGCAAAGGGCCTTGAGGTTAAAGACTTCGGTACATACTCAACGGAAAGAACCCACTACCCCATATATGGCTTGCGTGTTGCCAATGCCGTTGTAAGCGGTGAATGCGAAAAGGGTATATTAATTTGCGGTACAGGTGTTGGAATATCCTTAGCTGCAAACAAAGTAAAGGGCATACGTGCAGCTGTATGCAGTGATTGTTATACTGCAAAGCTCAGTAAGGTACACAACAACTCAAATATACTTGCCTTCGGTGCAAGAGTTGTAGGCATAGATTTAGCAAAAATGATAGTTGACAGCTGGCTTGATGCTGAGTTTGAAGGTGGAAGGCATCAAATTAGAATCGATATGTTGGCCGCTATAGAAAATGGAGAAGATATTGAATAAGTTGTTCAAAATACATTAATAAAAAACAGCAAGTACTTGCTGTTTTTTTATTATTTAAAAATTAAAAACGAATTTTATGGTTTTTGAACTTCTTCTGTTCCCTCTTCTTCTACAGGTTCTACAGGTTCTTCACCTTCAACAGCTTTTTCTTCTACAACTTCTTCAGGCAAAGCTGTTGGTTCAACTTCCTCATCGATTGTTTCCTCTACTTCTTCTACAGGCTCTTCAACAGTGGGCTCCAAAGGCACAAGACCAATATTCATGGATACTTCTTCCAAATCTATCAATGTTTGTGCAAGCACTGTTCTAACTGAACCTATGCTTTTAGATACTATGGTTTTATCGTTTTCCCACTTTGTTTTTTCTTCTTTGATTAAATCCAATTCTGCAGTAAGCTTTACAATATCTTTTTCAGCAGTATCAATTTTTAGTTGGTCACCAACCCTTAGTGTGTACATATAGGCAATAACTAAAAGACATATTACCAATGCAACAACTAAACTTAAATTTACTTTTTTTGATTTTTTACCTTCATCGCTCATATTTTTCTCTCCATCCTTTTCAATTGTTTTATCTGTTTCCTCATCAAGAACGCTTAGATTTTTATTTTCATCACTCATAATATAATCCTTTCTTTTGTTTTAAGTTAACAAGCTTTTAACCTATTTGCAAGAAGTATATTTTATTATAATTAATGTATAATATTTATATTTTACCACATTTTGTTGAAATGGCAATTAATTTACCCAAATTTATATTAATTTTTTTCAAATAAA
>JAAZPT010000372.1 GCA_012797085.1 Christensenellaceae bacterium
TCATAGGCAACCTTTGCCCCCTGTACATTTTCAATAGTAAGATATGTAGAAACACTTTCACCTACATATGCACTGTCTTGCTCAAAGCAAAAGCCCTTTATAAAAACAGTATCTAATGTTTCAACGGTTTCACTGTTAGTTGTGTAAGTTTCTATGTTGCCATATTTATCCTTTACAAATATTACAAATTTATATGTACCTGATTCCGAAATATTATAAGGAATATCTACAATATCGGTATATGGTGCATAAGCTGTTGTTTTTACCCTTGTTTCATTTTTATAAACATAGTAGGCATATTGATAAGGGTAAAAGTCTCCACTAACTTGAAGGTTCATATTTAAATATGTTCCACAATTTTCAAGGCCGGCATATATACCGGTTTCTTCATCGCCTTCTGTAACATTGCAGAAATAAGATGTATCGTATGCTATTGTTCCTACTGAATCCTTTATAAAAGCTCTCACCTTATAAGCACCCGGACTTGTTGGTATAAAGTTGAACCTAAAGTATCCTTTTTCTACATCTCCAACATAATTATAATTTGTTTTTTTAATAATATTATCGTCTTTATAAATATAATAAGCAAACTGGTAAGGTTTTATTCCACCATAACATTGTACAGTAACAGTAATTGGCTGATACGTTAATTCATTATGAACATTCATATATACTTCTTTTAGCGTTAATTCCGTAGCACGGTAAACTTCACAGTTGTTGCTGAAGCCATAAACAATTTTACCGTACTCATCCTTTATAAACATTAAAACTTTATATATGCCTGTGCTTTTGGGTTTATAGGCAAGTTTTGCATTGTTTGTATAGGGAAGTTTTTCCAATAGAGCACCGTCTTTATAAATATAATAAGCATATTGATAAAAACCTTGCCCATACCTTACATCTGCAGATATATTTATAACATTGCCCAAGTCTATTGAGTTTTGTATTTTGGGTGCGGACATTAATACCAAATCGTTATCAAATTCAACCTCATATGTTGCAGTTCTTATTGTGCCCGCTGCATCCTTTACAAAGACGATCAATTTGTATGTACCTGAATCTTTAGGTGAATAATCTATTGAATCAGCATCACTATAGGGTATTTTTTTTAAAATGGTATCGTTTTTATATATATAATAGGCATATGTATATGGTTTTACACCGCCTAGACCCCCACCATAACAAAAAATACCCGGTGGACAATCATAAAGGTCCATACCTCCAAAAGCGCTTAAGGGAGCACTTGATACAAAAAACTCCTCCGTCAAATCCCATTTAACATTGCCGAGGCCATCCTTTACAAAGGCCTGAACTTTATATGTTCCTTCACTTTTTGGGGTGTATTTAAATACTGCATTAGCTGTATACCACACCCTTTGAATTATGGCATTGTTTTTATAAACATAGTAGGCATACTGATATGAGCCTGTTCCGCCGGTAGCCTCCGAATATACATTTACAACGTCATCAACATCATAATTTTTATTCTCGACCCTCGCATTTATATACAAGGGGGATTGGGACACTAAATATTCATCTGTAGAACATAATTTTATTACACCTAATGAGTCCTTGGCAAAAACTACAAACTTATAATTGCCCGGACTTTTAGGCGTATAGAATACTGTTGAATGGTATTCCGCATCTCCATAATAATAGTATTCACTTTCCGCAGCTTTATATGGAAATTTTTCCACTACTGCATTGTTTTTATAAACATAGTAGGTGTGCAGGTGGTACTTATCTGTTGCTCCATATCGGCTTATAATATTAAATTCAATTTTATCACCTAAAGTTATATTTGCTTCCCCCTTAACTTTAACAGATACTTGCAAGGGGTTTGCCGTTTCAACAACAGTTACTTTGCTTTTTGATGTTATTGTTCTTACTTCGCCATTGCCATTTTTTACAAAGGCCACAGCACGGTATGTGCCTACTGTTTTTGGCGTATACACATAGGTAAGGTTTTTGCTGTATGCTGTTTTTTGTACTATTGTATCGCCATTATAAATATAATATGCAAAGGTATACTTTCCTACACCCCCTATGGAAAGAGTATATAAAGAAACTTGAAAGCTGTTGCCTAAGCCTATTTCACTAACATTATATTCCATTTTTTGCGGGGCATACTCCCAGCCTGTTTTATCAACAATATTTGTAGGCTCCGTTGGGCTTGGCAAAGGCTCTTGGGTGGGGGCTTCTGTGGGAGTGGGCTCATCAACAACGGGGGCTGTTGTAGGCTCCTCTGTGGCTGTGGGTTGTTCCGTTATGACGGGCTGTTCTGTGGGGAAGTCTGTTGTAACAGGTGCCGGGGCTTCCGTTGGTACCGGTTCTTCAAGCGGTGGCTGTTCTACCGGTGGCGGAGCTTCAGTTGGTGGTGTAGTTTGTTCTGTGGGTGCCGGGGGTTGCTCTGTAGCTTGTTGTTCCATTGGTGCGGGGTTTTCCAGTGGGTTCGGGTCTGAAACGTCCTCAATGGCAGCAGGCTCTATTGGCTCTACTGCCCCTACCGGTACAATGCTTAGCATCAATACCGCTATTAGCACTATAGCTATCAGTTTTTTTGTATAATACATAAGTACCCTCCTATGCAATTGTTAAGTAGCTTGGGTTGGTAGGGTTGGTAGACTTCGTTTTGTTCAGTTTTTTTAACATCTTCGTACTTTACTTATATAACATAAAAATTTAAATGTCAACACTTTTTTCATTATTTGTTTGGTTTTTACAATTTATATTATTGTCTTTTGATACTTAATATAGCTATAGCTATATATTATTTACGTATTTTATTTGTTAGATAAAAAAACACCGGCTGCAACCGGTGTATACTTGTTTGTAAAACATATTAAGGAAATAAGTATAGGTTTTAACCCATAAAAGCGCTTACTTTTGTTAAGGTTCAATTACCTCACAGCTATTGGATGTATATGCTGTAATTATATTGCCGTTGAAATTTCTGACTATAACCTGATAAGTATATACGCCTGTATGGCTTGGTCTAAAATATAAGCCCATCTCACCATAACAGGGTTGATATTTACTTTTATAATATAGCACTCCATCTTTAAAAACATTATAAGCAATGTTTGCACTACTAACATTGTTAATTACAAGATATGGGTAAATTAAATTCCCTAAAGAAGTACTACTGGTACTAAATCTAAACTCACTTATTGTAGGCTCATTCGGTAAATTAATTACTAAATTATCAATGGTATGAGTTTTTATTTTGCCTAATCTATCCTTTACAAAGGCAATAACCTTGTATGTGCCCGATTCCGTATAATTATGAATAAACCTGCCTAAGTTTTCCTTATAAGCTGTGGTCCTTATTCTTTCTCCGTCTTTATATACGTAATAAGCGTATTTATAGGGACCCATACCTCCATTAACATTACAA
>JAAZPT010000373.1 GCA_012797085.1 Christensenellaceae bacterium
ACTTATTGCAGAAAAAATGGGACCGCATATAGCCATTGGCGATCCATGTTTTGCGCGGGGGGAAGACAGTCCAATTTTTAATATTTTTGATGATAAGGAAATGGTTGCAAGGTGGAACGAACATACTTTAAGTAAAAAAGGAAAAGACTCATGTTACTTTAATTTACATACGGATATTACATTACCTTATGACGAAATAAAATCCCTTGAAGGGTATAAAGATAACAAGCTTATATGTACTTTTATTGAAAACGGAAAGTTTGTTCCGGATTTCGCAAAGGAGTTAAATAAAAATATGGAGGAGGATTTATGATACTTTTTACTGCTGAAGAATTGTTTGATGGAGTCCAAAGAAAGTTTAATCAAGCTTTTATTGTTAGTGACAGCAAAATTGTTTGGCAAGGGGATAAAGACTCTATCGAAATAAAAAATTATAATATAGAAAAAACCATCAATCTAAAGTTTGCTATGCCGGGCTTAATAGATTGTCATGTTCATATAACAAAGATAGACGGTCAAAGCCCTTATGGTGCTATAGAGCATGCAAAAGCAACTATTGCAAGCATAGAAAATCTTAAAGAATTAAGAAGTGAAGGTGTTGTTGCTTGCAGGGATTTAGGCTGCGCAGACAGCTTATCAATAGGAATATCTAAAGCTCAAAAAGAAGGATATTTGCAAGATTTTCCTACATTGATAAGTTCAGGCGCAGCTATAGCAGCTACCGGTGGCCATGGTACAAATATATCTTATTTTAGCGACGGGCCTGATGAAGTTACAAAAAACTGTCGCAAACTTATACTCGAAGGTGCTGACGTTATAAAAGTAATGATGTCCGGCGGTGTAAACAGTCCCGGCCAAGAACCCGGACCTCCGGAGCTTGAGCAGGAAGAAATAAATGCTGCCGTAATTCAAGCCCATGCAAGAGGTCGTAAAGTAGCCGTTCATGCCCATGGAAACACTGCAATAAGGCGAAGTGTAATCGCCGGTGTTGATTCAATTGAACACGGCGTATTCAATAGTGAAGATATTATTGATATGATGCTTGAAAAAGATATAACACTGGTACCTACTTTGTCAGCCCCTTACTACGCTACAATAGAAGGTATAAGACAGGAACCTGACAATCCCGATCATAAAAAATCAAAAGAGATTGTTGATAGGCACAATAAAATTACTTTATTAGCTTTTAATAAAGGTGTTAAATTATGTGCAGGTAGTGATGCAGGAGCACCCTTTGACCCCTATAATAAGGTAAGCTTTGAGCTTGTCTTATTAAACAGTATTGGTATCCCTGTAGAAGATGTTTTAAAAATTGCTACATATAACGGTGCCGAATTGTTAGGATTAAATAATTTAGGTCAGATAAAAGCCGGTAATGAAGCGTCTTTTATTGCCCTTGAAAATTCCCCCTTTAATGATATAAATGAAATTTGTAACAAAAAGCAAGTTTGGATAAAAGGTGTAAAGGTTGAAGGAGGTAACTATGAATAATTTTAACTTTTTTTCCCCAACAAGAATAATATTCGGTAAAAACAAAATCGAAGATTTGGGTAATATAGCAGCCAGATATGGTAAAAAATGTATGCTTGTTACAACAAACAAAAACGAACCTGCATTAAAAGATTTGTATGTTAAGGCTATCAATATTCTTGAAAGCGCTAATATAGCAGTTTTACATTTTGATGAAGTTTTACCAAACCCTCCAATTGATATCATTGAAAAAGCCATTGCTTTGGCAAATGAAAACAATATTGATTTTTTAGTTGGATTGGGTGGTGGAAGTAGTATAGATACAGCTAAATCCATATCTATATTCCATGAAGTGGATAAAATTAATTGGAGCGAAGCTTATCAAAAATATACAAGCCCTTTCACAATGTATGAAAAAATTTCAAGCAAAAAAATTCCCCTTATCGCAATACCAACAACTGCAGGTACAGGTAGCGAAGTAACTCAAGCAATGATGGTTTCAGAATATGAAAACAATGAAAAGAACTGTATATTCCATAATGAGGCATATCCAGAAGTTGCACTAATAGACCCAACTTTGTGCTTAACAATACCAAAACGCCTTACAGCTGCAACAGGTTTTGATGCTTTCTGCCATGCTTTTGAAAGTTATTTAAGGGATGAGGCATCTGATATTACAAAAGCTTTTGGTATCATTGCAATAAAAGATATAATTAACACATTGCCTAAATTGGTTAATGATTTGGGCAACTATGAATATAGGGAAACCATGAGCAAGGCAGCTTGTTTTGCCGGAATTTCCTTAGCCAATGCAGCAGCTACTCTCCCCC
>JAAZPT010000374.1 GCA_012797085.1 Christensenellaceae bacterium
AAGGAGGTAAACATGATATATAAAACAAAGGCCGCCGTATTAAAAGGCCCATATGACATTGATATTGTTGAAAGAAGTTTTGAGTGTGGACCAGATGATATAGTAGTAAAAAATCATCTTTGCGGTATTTGTGGGTCAGATAAAAACTTTTATAGGGGTAATCTTCCTAAAAAAACAGCTGAGTTTAGGCAAACACCTGAATTCCCCTTCTATTTAGGCCATGAAAGCGGTGGTGTTGTTGTAGAAGTTGGTGAAAAAATAACCGATTTTAAAGTTGGTGATCACGTAATTTCCTTTGGTTGGAATAATAACTTTGCTGAATATTTTAAAGCTAAAAATTTCCAATTACAACCCGTACCTTATGGTTTAGATTTAGATATAGCTGCTTTAGGTGAACCAATATCCTGCGCTATGCACTCTGGTTTAAATTGCGGCGTACAGCTTGGTGATATAGCTGTTGTTATGGGTGCAGGCTTTGCAGGCCAAATTATAGCAAAATGTATGCAATTAAAAGGTGCACATAAAGTAGTTGTAGTTGATTTATCTGATGATAAGTTGAATTTTGCAAAGAGCTATGGTGCTGATATTGTTATTAATTCTAAAAAAGAAGATGTTAAAGCTATTATTGATGATTTAACTAACGGTGAAGGTGCAGATGTTGTAGTAGAAGCTGCTGGAAGTGCCGAGTCCTTCAATACTGCAAGTGAAATAATAAAACATAATGGTAAATTTGTATTTTATAGTTGGGTAACACAACCCATAACACTTAATATTAGTCGTTGGCATGATGATGGTTTGCAATTTATTAACACTTGTTTAGTTCACCATACATGGCAAGAGCGTTATGTGTGGACACCACAAGCTTTACGCCCATTAGCACAAGGCATGGTTGATGTTAAACCATTAATATCAAAAGAATTCTCACTAGATGAAATAAAAGAAGCCTTTGAATATGCCGACAAAAACGATGATGCAATAAAAGTAGTAATTAGACCATAACAAAAAGGAGGTATTAAATGATTTATAACAAAATGCTTGAAAAGGTAGATAAGCATGTAATTAAAGTTGCTGTTATAGGTGCGGGCCATTTTGGTACAGCAATAGTAACACAGCAGAATAACGAAGAATGGATAGACGTTGTGCTTGTTGCTGATATTAATTTAGAAAGTGCTCAAAAAGCCTATACAAGGGCAAATATTCCAGAAGAAAAACATAAATATGCATCAACCGCTGAAGAAGCAGAAAAATTAATACAAGAGGGGTATTTTGTATATACAAACGATGCAAATATTATAGCTAATGTTCCATCAATTGAAGTTGTATGTGAGGGGACGGGGGTACCCGAAGCATCAGCTAAATTATCCTTAGATGCAATAAATGCAGGAAAACACGTTGTATCCATAAGTAAAGAAATGGATAGCGTTGTAGGCCCAATACTAAAACGCAAAGCAAAGGAAAAAGGCGTAGTATATTCTCCCGTTGATGGGGACCAACCATCTTTACTTATGGCATTGGTTGAATGGGCAAGGTTAATAGGCTTAGAAGTTATATCTGGCGGAAAAGCTAGAGATGGCGAGTTTATACTTGATGAAAAGAACAATAAGGTATACATCAAACAAGATGGTATCACCGTACACGAAGATGCAAGTGTAAATATTAAACCTGAAGATATGAAGTATTTGGAAATGATACCCGAGGGTAAAGCTGAAGAATATATAGCAAAAAGAGCAGAACTATTATCTTCACTCCCCAATGCTGGTGCATTCGACCTTTGTGAATTAACAATAGTTGCTAACTGCACAGGTTTAAAGCCCGCAAGTTATCCTTTAACACAAGCAACATTAAGGATTACAGAATTACCTGTTGCATATTGCGAAAAGCAAAATAAGGGTATATATGAAGAATCTGGTATAATAGATGTTCATACAAATTTTAGGCGCTTTGATGAATCTGGTATGGGTGGTGGCGTATATATCGTAGTAAAATGCGATAATGCTTATTCTCAATACATAGTAAGTACTAAAGGCCAAATACCAAATTATGATTTATCTACCGCTGTAATATATAGGCCTTACCATCTTTGTGGTGTTGAAACAGGAACAAGTATTTTATGCGCTGCATTTTTAGGCGTAGATACTGGATCTATGGAATACAAACCTATATATGATTTAGTTAAAGTGGCCGCTGTTGATATACCTGCAGGTGAAACACTTGGTAACGACCATGATTTAAGGTTAATTGCAGAAATTAGGCCTCAATCTAAAAAATCCCCTTCATCTCCACTACCAGGGCATATGATCACTGGAAGCAAGGTAACAAGGGATATTAAAAAAGGTGAAATTATTACTTATGATATGGTTGAAGATAAATCCGATAGTGTTTTATGGAAACTAAGAAGTGAACAAGAAAATTTAGATTGGTAAAAGCAATAAATTTAGAGGGTAACATGATGTTACCCTCTTTTGGTTTAAGAAATAAAAAGAGTACCTATTAGGTGCTGTAAATATATAATATTATTTGTTAAACAATTTATTTTCATGCCATTAGACATTAAGAGTTTAGGTTCATCTAATTAAATTTACAATCATTAATAAAAAGTTCTAAATTCATATATGCTTTGGTGAATAGATCTTGAAGGTCGCCATCTGAGATTGATACCATACTTTGAATTACATATAAATCTTTTTTATATGAAATAAAAGCAGTGCTAAAAATAATATTTTCGTTGAAATGTAGATAAGCCTTATAATCAAGTTTTTTAT
>JAAZPT010000375.1 GCA_012797085.1 Christensenellaceae bacterium
AAAAAGTGATGATTCTCAAATTTTTATAATAGAAGCTCCTATGGGTTCAGGAAAAACAGAATCAGCCCTTATTTCTGCAGAACAGCTTGCTTACAAAATGGGTAGAGCTGGTATATTTTTTGGGCTCCCTACTCAGGCAACATCAAACGGGATTTTTCCTAGAATAATAGCATGGTTAAATAAAATAGAAATTGATGAAAATGATAAATTTTCCTTACAACTTTCTCATGGAAAAGCAGTATTAAATGAAGTTTTTGTTAGCTTATCAAGTGGTATAAATATTGATGAAACAGGTAATTCAAATAAAGAAAACATAGCCATTAACGAGTGGTTTTCAGGAAGAAAAACATCTTCTTTGGATGATTTTGTAGTGGGAACGGTCGATCAGTTTTTAATGCTTTCACTAAAGCAGAAACATTTGTCTTTAAGGCATCTGGGCTTTAGTAAGAAGGTTGTTATAATTGACGAAGTCCACGCCTATGATGCATATATGAACCAATACTTAAAAGAGTCAATTGTTTGGATGGGGGCTTACAATGTTCCTGTTATTATTCTATCTGCAACTCTACCACAAGATAGAAGGTTGGAATTAATAAAAAGCTATATGCGAGGCAAAGGAATAAGGTATTCAAAAGAAAAAAGAAATTCTATAAAAGAAAAACTATCTACAAATGCCTACCCACTTATTACTTATAATGAGGGCTCTGAAATCAAGGTATACAACAAGTTTGAAAAAAATAAAGCCCAAAGCAAAGTTATTAATATAATAAAAGAAACATATGAAAAAATATTGGATGTAATAGAGGAACTGGTTTCAGAAGGTGGAATTGTTGGTGTTATTGTAAATACTGTCAAAAAAGCACAAAAATTAGCCAAAGAACTATCTATAATTTATGGGGAAGACATGGTAGAGCTTTTGCATTCTGGTTTTATTTCAATTGAAAGAGTAAAAAAGGAGGAAGAACTTTTATCTATTGTTGGAAAAAAAGCTAATAGACCGAATAAAAAAATAATAGTGGGCACGCAGGTAATAGAACAATCCCTTGATATAGATTTTGATGTAATGGTAAGCGAACTGGCTCCTATGGATCTTTTAATTCAAAGAATGGGCAGACTACATAGACATAAAATTGACAGACCGGATTTTCATAAAGAACCAAATTTTTATGTTTTAGGATGCAATGAGGATTTAGAATTTGATAAAGGTTCATCTATTGTGTATAGTGATTTTTTATTAACACGTACTCAATATTATTTACCAGAAAAAATTGTTGTTCCAGATGATATATCTGTTTTAGTACAGAAGGTATATGAGTTTAATTTAAATGATAATAGCAATTGTATAGATATATATGAAGGTAATAATTTAAAAGAAAAGTATGAAAAATTTAAATCGAATTACAGAATTAAAATTAAAAATAAAGAAGATAAAGCAAAAGCATATAGAATTTCAGATCCGATTTTGAAAAAGACAATGGTTAATGATGAAAATCTGATTGGATGGCTTAATAATGATATAGTAAACCAAAGTGAAGAGAGAGCTAATGCTCAAGTAAGAGATATAAATGAAACTATAGAAGTAATTGCTGTTAGGAAAAAGGAGGATGGATATTGTACTTTTAGTAATGATACTGATATTTCTAAAATGATTGAAAAAAATAAGATTGCAAAAGAATTGGCTAAAAACACAATAATCTTACCAAATGTTTTTAGCTTGATGTATAATATTGATAATACAATATCTGAGTTAGAGAAATATAATTTTAAATATTTAAAAGAATGGCAAAACTCAATTTGGTTAAAGGGAACATTAGGAATAATTTTCGATGAAAACAATGAATTTGAATTGTGTGGTAAAAAAATAAAGTATAGTAAAAAATATGGTATAAGTGTAGTGGAGGAAGAATAAATTGGGAAGATATAACTTATTGGATGAAGCTTGGATTTCCGTAATAATTGACGATAAGGGGCATAGCAAAGAAGTATCCCTTAAAGAATTATTCAAAAATGCACATTTATACAGGGATTTAGCTGGTGATACAAGAACTCAAGACTTTGTTATTTTGAGGGTTATATTAGCTGTGATCTATACTGTGTTTTCCAGGTTTAATTATAATGGAGAACCCTATGAATATTTTGATATAGATGAAAAATATAGTCAGGTATCTAGTGTTGATGAAGAAGATCTAGAGCCATATTTAGATGAAATGTTGGATACTTGGAAAAAGGTATGGAATACTGCTAAATTCCCAGAAATAATTAATGAATATTTA
>JAAZPT010000376.1 GCA_012797085.1 Christensenellaceae bacterium
CTGATTAATAAGTTGGTTTTTATTCTCAACTTCAAACAAGGCATTTAATTCACATCTATGGTTTTTAATCTCAACTGTAGTTAGTGTTTTGACGTTCAAGATAAAACATTTTTCTCCGCCATCAGTATGGCCAAGCTTAATTACTTCTGTGTTTTTCATGATTATTTCTCCTTATATCCATCCTAATTCTTGCATTTGTGCATTAATGGCTGTCATTTCATTAACGGTAATATGAATCGGTATTCTGCTATCATCGCAAAAAATTTGATAAGCTATTACTCTTTTGCAATCTTTATCAAATTCAATTGATTTAACGAAAGTCGCACTATTCATATATTTTATATACAACAACTCAAAACTATTATCTGTTCTAATTATGTAACCTAACTTTTTAAACATTTCTTTAGCAGTCATAACCAATTAAGCTCCTCTGCTTGTTTAATTATGGCTTTCAGTTCTTCCAAATCTACTGAATCAGCATAAGCACCTGTAAAACATTCTTCCCATTCAACCATAAATTCTTTGCCTTTTTTCTTAAAAACAATCCTTTTTTCTGTGTATCTGTCTTTTGATTTTTTCTTGTACATCACAGCGTTTTCATCGTTTGTAGTTTGCTCATAACCTTTTTGGGCAAACATTTGTTTGGCTGTCATAGTCATTCTCCTCCCAATTCTTCAATACTGTAGTAAATATCATTATTTGCGTGTATTAAGTCTTTTGTGCCATCGGCGAAGGTAATATATATACTCCTACTGTTATTTCTCGTAAAATACGAGAAATAATCAATTTTATCGGCAATTACCTTGTCTGTTTTGGTGTTGATTATCAGCAATCTTCTCATTGAGTAGTTGCTTTGCTGCTGGTTGAATATTACTGCAGAATAAGTAAGTACTATCAAAACTGCTATTACAATCAAACATAAAGCTGTACACATCAAAAAACTTTTTACTTTTTTACTCATTACTTCACCTCTAATACGGATATACAACAAATACTGCAACATCTTCTTGAGGACAATCATTTAATTCTTTTAAGTCAGCAGAATTGAGTTCTCCTTTTAAATAATAGCAATCATCAGCGTTGATTTTTGTATCAACATAAATTTTATCAATACCACCAGAGCTAAATTCATAACCAGAAACTGTTACAAGCTCATTTACGTGTAAAAATACTGGCAGTTCATCAGGAAGCTTATTTAGCTGTTCCTTGAGTTCTTTAACTGTTTTAATCATCTTTCACCTCCGATATTAATTTAAATATTGCAGTCATCTCATCAAAGGTTAAAACACAGCCTTGTCTTTTTGAACTTTTATTCACATTAAACATCTCTGTTCTAACTGTTTTGTTTATTTTGTCGAGAGTAAAAATTCTCAAATAAAAATCAAAAGACGTTTCAAAAGTGCTTCGATAGCAAGTAAATTGTTTATTACTTATTCTTTCGCTTTTAACCCAACCGAGCTGTTTTAATTTCTCATCTGCAGTTTTTTTACTTTCCATTATTTCACCTCCACAGCAAACTGCCACAGGCGTTCATCTATCGCTTTTATTTCTTTCTCTGTTAAGGCTTTTTTA
>JAAZPT010000377.1 GCA_012797085.1 Christensenellaceae bacterium
AAGACCGTGTACTTTACGCCTTGCAAAACTTTAAACCCGATTCCCTTTGGGTAAAGCCTAAGGAGGAAAACAATGAATAATTTTGATGTTGTAGTAATTGGAGCAGGCCACGCCGGTGTAGAAGCTGCCTTGGCAACTGCCCGCCTCGGTATGAATACATTGCTTATGACCCTAAGTATAGACGGTGTTGCCCTTATGCCTTGTAACCCCTCAATAGGCGGTACAGGTAAGGGACATTTGGTGCGCGAAATTGATGCATTAGGTGGGCAAATGGGAATTGTTGCCGATGCAGTATCCCTGCAAAGCCGCATGTTGAACAGAGGCAAAGGGCCTGCTGTATATAGCCTACGTGCTCAAGCCGATAAGCACGCTTATCAGCGAGCAATGATCAACGTTGTTATGTCTTGTGACAATCTTACCCTTTGGGAAGCCGAAGCTGCTGAAATACTTGAACGCAACGGAGAAGTTGTCGGCGTAAAGGTTGCATCGGGCAATATAATAAATTGCAAGGCCGTTATTGCTACATGCGGTGTTTACTTAAACAGTAAAATACTTATAGGGGACTATGTACGTGAGTGTGGCCCCCAAGGTTTGGCCCATGCTACTAACTTAAGCAAATCACTAACTGATATCGGCTTTAGCATAAGGCGTTTTAAAACCGGTACCCCTGCCCGTGTGGATTACAGGTCTATAGATTGGGATGAAATGGAAGCTCAACCGGGTGACGATCCCCCTATTCCCTTTTCTTTCCTTACGGATGAGCCTCCAAAAAATACCCATCTGTGTTATTTAACTTATACAAATGAAGAAACCCATAAGATTATTTTAGATAATATAGAGCTGTCTCCCATGTATTCAGGCCTTATAAAAGCCACAGGTACTCGTTATTGCCCCAGTATAGAGGATAAAATTGTTCGCTTTGCCGATAAGGACAGGCATCCCCTATTTTTGGAACCTGAAGGATCAAATAATCCTGAATGGTATGTACAAGGCTTTTCATCAAGCCTGCCGGAGCGCATACAATGGCAAATGTATCGCACAGTTCCCGGCCTTAGGCGTGCCGCATTGACTCGACCGGCCTATGCCATAGAATATGACTGTATAGACCCAACAGCTTTGGATATTACCCTTGGAGCAAAACACTTAAAGGGAATGTACTTAGCCGGACAAATAAACGGTTCCTCCGGTTATGAAGAGGCTGCAGCTCAAGGTTTGCTCGCCGGCATAAATGCAGTACATTACTTAAAGGGCAAAGACCCCTTTATATTGACCCGTGACAGCAGCTATATCGGTGTGTTGGTGGATGACTTATCTACAAAGGGCACAAACGAGCCTTACCGTATGATGACGGGACGAGTTGAGCATAGGCTGAGCTTGCGCCAGGATAATGCGGATATTCGCTTAACGGAACAAGGTTATAAAATAGGCCTTGCCAGTGAAGAGCGTATGCGCCGTATGGATAGAAAGCGCACTCAAACAAGTAATTTAATTAAACTTTTAGATACAACAAGTGTTAAAAAACCCGAAGATGTGGGAGTTAAAAATACCCCGAGTATGCCTGCCTCCACATTGCTAAGGCGCCCCGAAATCGTCCTTGAGGATATCACTTCCCAAGTGCCGGAAATTGCCAACTTTGATGAAAACGCCAAGGAACAAGCCCTTCTCACAATAAAATATGCGGGCTATCTGAAGCGTGAAGAAGAGCAGATAGCAAGGGCTCAAAACATGGAAAACAAACTGCTCCCTAAGGATATTGACTACACCACTATACATGGTCTGCGCATAGAGGCACAGCAAAAACTAAACAATCAAAAACCGAGATCATTATCCCAAGCAAGCAGAATAAGCGGCGTTAGCCCCGCAGATATTGCAGTATTAATGGTATGGCTTAAAAAGAAAAGTTAATAATCAAAAACAGCAAGTGATTTACTTGCTGTTTTTGATATAAGACTATAAGCCTTTATTTCCAAATTTCCATAAGGGTGTTGTTGGCTTTTTCCGAGTCACTGCTCACTATAAAGGCAAGTTGCAAGCCTTTCGTTTTATATACCGCATTTTCAAGTTTGGGAACTTCTCCGGGATTATAGCCCATGCAAAGGTCTATAAGATAGTCACGGTTAATTTCTACGGCTTCTTTTATTTTTGCCAAATCTTCATCGTTTTTAGCTGTAGCAAATATAATTTGCTCCGCCGTTTGAGATGAGGAGTCCAATATCATGGCTACATCTGCATATATATCATATTCTAAGCCCAAGCGCTTTTCAATAAGCTCTTTATCCATGGTTTCCATATCTTCAACAAAGTTTTGAGATGATAATACCTTTTGTGCGGCCTCATTACAGTTTACAGCTTGTTTTGTATCGCTGCCACAAGCACTTAAAAACAACAAACAAAATATTAACATTAAAGGAATAAGCGTTTTTTTAATCATTTTTATAATCCTCCAATTTTTGGTCTAAATCGGGATAGGTATGTGTTTTTACATAGTCACGAACCCTTTCTGCACCGGCAACACTAAGGTGTATGCCATCCCCTGTATAATATTCACGCACGGGCACGTCATATTTGCCATCTACAAGCAATTCACTTATTTCCATATAATAGGCATTATACTCTAGGGCTATCTCCTTTAGGCCTTTATTATAAAGTTGAAAGCGCCCTTTCATAGTATCAACCTTACCATACTTCTTAAAAGCATGATCCCGCATAAGGGGTACAGACATTAAAAATATTACAGCATCGGGACTGGTTTCTTTAATTTTGTCTAAAAGTGCTCTATAATCCTCCAAGGCCTCATCTGCCTTTATAACGCAAAGGGAATTTGAGCCTAGCATAATATATATTTTGCTGGGATTTAATTCTGTAAGCATTTCCTCTAGGGTATGCTTTTTATTTTTGTATTGAAATATTCTGCTGGTGGTAGCACTTTTAATGCTTGTACCTATGGTTGCAAGGAAGTTGGCTTGTTTAAGAACCCTGCGATTTTCTATCGATACCATTAATGAATCGCCAATAAAAACGGCATCTTGAAAAAACTCATCACTAACGGCAGCGGTTTCCATAAGTTTATAACCTGTGTATTCAAAATCCTTAACTACATAATCCTCTTGGCTTGCATGAGCGCTACTAAGGATTATTAGAAAAACAAAAAGCAAAGATAATAATTTTTTCATTCTTTATATAAGGCTAAACCTTAAACTCCTTTTTATTATGGGCTTTCACATTGAAATTCTAACACCTGGGCCTGCCTTTGTCAATTTAAGCAATGTAAATTATATTTTAAAAAGCTAAGATTATATGTTTGTATTCTTTTATGTTAAAGTTCAAAATCTATACCCACAAGCTGACGCACCTTATCCATTATAAATAAGGTATTTAAGCTGTGTTGTTGGTACTTTTTTATTTCATCCAAATCCAAATTTATAAAAGCATCAAGCTCATGAAACATATCATACTCATGTATATTAAACTTTTTCATTATAGGCTCTTTACCCCTAAGTTTCATTTGCATTTGTTGCGGTATAGGGAAAGGATAAATGTCTATTTGTCCATTTTCGCCCGCTATGGTGCAAGGGCTGTCCATATCATGCACCTTTGAATATACTGCTACGGCTTGCATATCACCGTAATCCATAACAACTGTTCCGTTTGCATCTATGCTTTGGGGCAAAAAACTACCATACGCATTGATATTACGCGGTATACCGAAAAGGTATTCTGCCCAAGTCACACAATACACACCAATATCCAAAAGGGCTCCGTTATGAAAAGTAGGGTTAAAGGCGTTTTCAACAATACCGTTTTTAAATTTGTCATATCTTGATGAATACTGGCAATAAGGGAAATGAGCGTATCTCAGCTTTCCAATTTTAGCAATTGCATCATTTATGTAATCAAATATAGGTAAATGAAGAGGCCTCATAGCTTCCATAAGCTTTAAACCCTTAGCTTGAGCAAGGCTTATTAAGTACGAAAAATCCTTTGCATTGCTTGTTATAGGCTTTTCACAAAGTACATGTTTGCCATTGTTTAACATCAACTCTATTTGCCTTGCGTGAAACTTGTTAGGGCTTGCAATATAAACCGCATCAATATCAGGGTTTTGAGCCAAGGCTGACAAATCATTCGTATAGCTGTTTGCACCGTATTTTTCTTTATTTATAATAGCTTGTTTTTCCGTACGGGAATAGCAGCACTCCACTGCAAAATCATGGTGAGCCTTTGCTGATAAAACAAATCTATCTACTATAAAATTTGAGCCAATAATTCCGAATTTCATAAAAGCCTCCTGTGTGGGTTATAGGATAATAGTAATGGGGTGTGGTTATATTGTCAATGGTAGAGTTTATTAAAAACCACCGGCTTTTGCCGGTGGCTGATTTTTATTCAGTTGCGTAATTGCTAAAGTAGCCTTTTATGTACACTACCGGGGTTCCTCTGTCGCCTGAGCCGGAGGTTAGGTCACACAAACTGCCTACAAGGTCGCTTATTTGCCTTGGTGTTGTACCTTGGCTATACATGTTTCCTTTAAGGTCGGTTTCTTTTTCAGCAATTTTCTTTTTTATTGCAGCACGCAATTCAGCACCTCTAAGGTGTCCAAACTCATTATCGGCAAAATATTTCATTTTGATTTCGTTGGGTTTGCCTTCTAAACCAGGGGTATATGCCGGCGATATAACCGGGTCTGCAAGTTCCCAAATACCTCCTACAGGATCTTTAAAACCGCCATCACCATAAACCATAACTTCAACAAGTTTGCCTGTACGTTTATGCATTTCATCTTGAAGTGAGTTAACAAAGGTTTCACAATCCCTTGGGAACAATTTAACCTTATCTTCTGTGGCTTTATTGGAGCCTAACAAGCCATATTGTTCATTATAGCCACTGCCATTATATGGTTCCGTCAGTATTTGGTCCAAGCGGAAAAGCTTGTCCGCCCCAGCTTTTTCCAGGGTTTTATATGTTCTAAAGCGAGTATGAATATCGCTGCAAATTACATTTTTAGTAAAGTTCAAAATATATTTTGGGTCATTTGAAAATATAATTTCAATATTATCATGCAGGCTTTTATAATATTCAATATAGTCTATACCTGTAAATTCATGCACTGTATTTTTACCGAATACTGCTCTGAACTCAGCCTCTGTAAAATTATCAGAATATGGATTAATACCCTTTTCAAGCATTTCATCATAAGATATTAACGCATTGCCTACTTCATCAGCCGGATAGCTGAATTGAACATACAACTTTTTGCAGCTCATTGCTATGCCCTTTAATAGTACGCTAAACCTATTGCGAGAAAAAATCGGGAATACTATACCCATATCTTCACCGCCAAGTTTTTCACGAACAGCGCCGGCTATTTGCTCACAAGTAGCATAGTTGCCCTGTGTTCTGCCAACAACAGCCTCTGTTACGCCAATAATATCCGATGTATCAATTTTAAAGCCTTCAGCTTCAGATGCCTTAATTATGCTATCGGCAACAAGCTTAACAAGATCGTCCCCCTCTGAAAATATAGGGGTTATTATCCCTCTTGATGTAACACCAGTATACCTCATAGATTCTCCTTTCTAAGTCGCTAAAATAAAAAAACGACTTATACAAACGCTGTGTAAGCGATTGATGGATTAATTAATTTTTGCTTACACAGTATTATAACATAATATAAAACCAGGTGCAATATTTTGTTTAATAATTACAAATTATAACCAAAAGAGCATAATAAAAACAAAAATTTATTATCTAATATTGAACAAAAAAGCACCCATAGGGTGCTTTTTTGTTGAGTTGAATTATTATTTCATCGCCTCTTGGCCTGCGATTTGACCAAAGGTAATAATATCGGCAATAGCGTTACCGCCTAGCCTGTTACCACCATGTACTCCACCGGTAACTTCACCTGCAGCAAATAAGCCGGGTATAATGTTGCCGTTAGTGTCAAGCACTTGGGTTTGTGGTGTAATTTGAATTCCGCCCATTGTGTGATGAACCATTGCTGCACCGGTATAAGCATAGAAAGGAGGCTTATCCAATTTTTCACCGAATACTTGGCGACCAAAGGAATCTTCACCTGATTCAACTGCTGCGTTATAATCATCTATAGTCTTTTTAAGGGTTTCTAACGGCATGTTAAGTTTTTCTGCCAAGTCTTCAACACTTTCACCCTTTATCAAATTACCATTTTCTACCATTTCTACAACTGTTTTTCCACTTGTAGATCTTCCTGACATACGCTCCACTTCATGTTCATCAAACAAATGCCAAACTACTGCACCTGTTTGTTCTAAAACTGCACCGGATATAACGTCACGACGACCATCCTCACGAACAAAACGTTCACCTTCTGCATTAACAAATATCAGGTTGTTTATTGAAGCACTCATGGAACCGCCATTTAATGGATATAGTAACATTTGTATCCATTCCATGCCAACTAAGTTTGCACCAATTTCTTCAGCCATAACGATACCGTCACCTGTGGCTGATTTTACGTTTGTTGTTAAAACTTCTTCACCAAGATTGGCCCAGTGTTTATTGTATTTAACGCGCATTTCCACGTTTGCTCCAAAGCCACCCGTTGCAATGATAACAGATTTATTTGCTGTAGCTTCAAAGGGTTGACCGGCTAAGGTTGTACCTGTAACACCTGTTGCTTTACCATCGGTCATAACAATATGTTCTACTTTGTGTTCAAAAACGGGTTCTACACCATAATCATCTTTGATTTTTTTAGCTTGAGGTAAAACAAAGCTTGCGCCTTTTGGTCCCCAGAAGTTAGTATCAGGTGTATGGCTGCGGTTCCATGTAGCACCGATAGCTGCATCTACGCTGTCACGCCATACTGTGCCAAGGTCTTCAAGGTAAGCAACACTACCAACTGCACCCTTTGCAAATGCATCAATAACTGCCGGATCGCCTACATAGTCACCACCAACATATGTTTGTAATGCATGTAGTGCAGGTGAGTCGTAAAGGTATGTACTGCCGGCTGCTTCATATGCTGCAATATCATCAGCAACAGTTTTTTGCCAGCCTGCCATAATATCATTCTTAGGCTCCAATGCAAGGATTTCTTTTATTTTATCCATCTCACTTTGATCCATTGTACGTTTTTGTTGCCTTGCTTCGTCAGATGCGTTAAGAGCGCTACCTGCTGCTATTGTATTACCACCAACAGAGCCTGTTTTATCAAATATAACAACAGAACCACCAGCTTTTAAAACTTCTAAAGCTGCTGTCATACCGGCACCACCTGCGCCAATAACTATAACATCTGCATTATAGTTAAGCGTTTCGGTTGATACGGGTGCATCTTCAGCAGGGGGCTGTGTAATAGATTCTTCTGTTGCACCTGCTTTTAATAAGGCATCCTTAGCTGCAGCTAATATAGCTGTACTTGATACCGTACAACCGGAAATGGTATCCAGCGCAACCGTTTGTTTTTCAACAATCAGTGCAGGTAACTTGGTTATTGCAGGATCAGAAATACCGGGACTTTCAGCATGTTCAATAATCTTTACTTCTTTAATGCTTGTTTCATCAACTGTTACTTCCAACTTAAGGTCTCCACCAAAACCTTTAACTGTGGCATCATATGTGCCCGGTGTAAAGGCCATTTCAGCATTTGCTAAAATGATACCGCTCATTAACATACATAATGTTAATATAATGCTAAGTATTTTTTTCATATTATCCCTCCTTGCCTTTTAGGCATATAATAATACTTATAATTTAACACTTTCATATAAAAAAACCAACAACATTTTGCAATATAATGTTAAATTTGTTATTTTTTTATTTAATGTTTTATATTCTTTATTATAAAACAATTCTTTTATTATTATGTTTATTATGGTAAAATAATTAATATATAGTAAAAGTTGTTTTTTAGTTTTTAAAAAATTAAATATTATTTGGAGGTATATATGATTAAAGTTGTTATAGCAATTGACTCCTTTAAGGGTAGTTTGAGTTCCATTGATGCTGCTGATGCTGTAGCTAAAGGAATATTAAAAGTTGATCCCGAGGCAATTATTGTTAAAAAACCCTTGGCTGATGGCGGCGAGGGAACCGTTGACGGTCTTACAGAAGGCATGGGCGGCACATTGGTATATTGTGATGTAACCGGCCCCTTAGGTGATGTTGTTCAAGCTAAATATGGCATTGTAGATAATTTAGCCATTATGGAAATGGCTCAAGCTTCAGGCCTGACATTAGTACCTGAAGAAAAGCGTAACCCCTTAAATACAACAAGTTATGGCGTGGGCGAAATGATAAAGCATGCTCTTGATAATGGAATAAGCGAGTTTATTATAGGTATAGGCGGCTCTGCTACAAATGATGGCGGCATAGGCATGTTAAGTGCTTTAGGCATAAAGTTTTTAGATAAAAACGGCAATGTTTTATCGGGTTATGGTAGGGATTTAGAACAAATTAACAGCATTGATGTTAGAAACATTGACCCACGCATAAGCAATTGTAAATTTGAAATAGCCTGTGATGTGGATAATCCTCTATGCGGTAAAAGAGGAGCAAGTTATATATATGGTCCTCAAAAAGGTGCAAGTCCTGAAGTGGTTGAGCAGCTTGATAAGGCTATGCAAAACTATGCTAATTTAAGTAAGCTTGCCTTGGCCAAGGATTTTGAAAATTATTCCGGTGCCGGAGCTGCCGGTGGTTTAGGATATGCCTTTAAATGTTATTTAGAGGCCGACTTAAAACCCGGCATACAAATAGTAATGGATAAAGTAAATATAGAAGAGGATTTAAAAGATGCAGACTTGTTAATTACCGGCGAAGGCAGGCTTGATGCTCAAACAGCAATGGGTAAAGCCCCCGTTGGTGTTGCAAAGTTGGCAAAAAAATATGATTGTGATACTGTTGCCCTATCCGGTATAGCCACATATGAGGCCGGTATAGTAAACGAACATGGAATTGATGCCTATTTTACAATTTTGCAGCAATTGGTAAACTTGGAAGAAGCGATGAAAACAGAAGTTGCTGCGCAAAATTTACAAATTACAGCAGAACAAGTTTATAGGCTTTGGAACTTAAATAAAAAGTAAACAATACGGCATTGATGCCTATTTTACAACAGTTAGTCGGATTAGAAAAATCTATTAAAACAGAAGTTGCAAAAAAAGATTTATAAATTACAGCATAATAAGTTTAAAAACTTTGGAGCTTGGGTATAAAGAAGATGAGAATATATTGTTATTTACAATATACACTTTATATCTAAGCTTTTATATTGAATAAAAGCACCAAAAACAGCTAAGCTGTAATTTAGGAGGAAATATGACCATATTCAAAAGATTATCCGCAAGCATTCTTGCCATTGCTATATTGTTTACAATGTTAGCACCTATGGCATTTGCTGAAAACATCACCCTTGATGATGTAAACAAGTTCCTTAATGAAAGCGCAAAATTAGGTGAAGGCAGCAAGGCAAATAAAGTTGCTATAATACCGATTAACCACATTGACGGTCCCCAAGAAGAGGATCAATTCTATGGTTTTGTAAGCTTTGTTTACCCAGCACGCAGTTATGTTAAGTACCAGGTATCTTATATATCATGTACATGCCGTAGTGCAGATGTGAACTATTGGACAACTGCATATGTTGATTTAACATTACCTGAAAGCGGATTGTTGGATGATGCTGAAATTCGTACATTATCCTTTGGTGCCGATGGAACAGGTCACTATCAAGCCGGATTTTGGGGCGACAGTAATCCTATACCCTCCGGTCAAACCTTTGATATGATTAATGAGCAGTATATTCCTTACTATGTTGGTAAGACCTACGGTCAAATTAAAGATTTCAATACAATAGCCGATATTGACTTGGCTGACTATCAATCCGGTGAAGGCCGCAGTGAATTTACCCTTGACACATGGTCAGGTGCAACAGTATCAGTAAACAACGTATTGCGCATGTTGCAGGCTTTAATTAAATATCATGGTACAAACGACCACTTTGCAAATGATCCAAGCCTGAAAGTTGAAGAAGTTAGCGAAACAGTTGGAGAAGTTGAAGAAAAAGAAGTTACAGCTGAAGCTGCTGTTGTTGGTACAGTTGAAGTTAAAGAACTTCCTGCGCCGGTAGATACAAGCAGAACATACAAGCCCTCTAAAGATGCCACAGAAGAAGTTCCTTGTGAAGAAGGCAACTTTGGCCCAACATGTTCTGCAATAGGAGCCCATAATCTATTAGAATATTTAAACCGTCCTGATGTACTTTACATAGACACACGTGATTTTGGCGACTATGCTAAAAAGCATTTGCGCAACTTTGAAGCAATACCTTTCTTTGCATTAATATTTAATGCCGATGCCCATACAGATGAATCTTTATTCCAATTATATGGCGGCACACCTACAGAGCCAATTCCGGTATATGAAGAATCCGACATAATACTTGAAGCTTTCTTCCCCAAGGATAAAACATTGTTTATAATGTGCCAAGGCGGTGCCAGGGTTACAATGCTTATGAACATACTTAAAGCCCGTGGTTGGGATATGAGTAAAATTTATAACATTGGCGGTATGGCTCAATTCAGCGGTCCCGAGTATAAAGATTTAACAACTGATACATTGGAAGTTGCTATAAATGCGACATACTCCTTTGAAGGTTTAACAAGAATTAAAAACTGATATTTTAAAAGACTCGGCTATGCCGGGTCTTTTTTTAGTCTGATATGTTATCATTTATATTTATACATTTTATACAAATAGAAACCCTACCATAAAATTGGTAGGGTTTTAAAATATCTATACTACTTAAATTAAATGCAGTATTTATCAATATATGCTTTACGGCATTTTTTAATAATTCTTTTAGCTTCATCAGGTCCCTGCAATTCATCAACCAATGTATCCTTGCCTTCAAGGGATTTATAAACTGAGAAAAAGTGTATCATTTCATTAAAGAAGTGTGAGGGAAGCTCGCTAACATCGGTATAGGTATTAAATGTTGGATCTTCAAAGGGTATGGCAATAATTTTTTCGTCAAGCTTGCCCTGGTCCATCATGGCAAAAACGCCTATAGGATAACAGCGCACCAAGGAAAGGGGTTGTATAACCTCACTACATAGTAAAAGCACATCAAGAGGGTCACCGTCGTCAGCAAATGTACGTGGTATAAAGCCATAATTTGCTGGGTAGTGTGTGCTTGTATAAAGTATTCTGTCAAGTATTAGATGGCCGGTTTCCTTGTCCAACTCATATTTTTTTTTACTTCCCTTTTCAATTTCTATACAAGCTATAAAATCGTCATCCTTTATGCGTCCGGGTGTAATATCATGCCAAATATTATTCATTTCATATTCCTTTCCGGCAAAACCTTATTATTACTTATATTTTTATTACTTATATAATAACATTTTAACACAATAATGTAAATATCAATTTGTTTTTCCTTTAAAATATTAATTTATAGCTTGCCAAACTTGCTTAGCCCTATCCATAAGCTTAGTTTCTGTTTCAATGTCGCCAGCGTAAGGATAGTTTATAGCAATACTGTTAAATTTTTCCATTATTTTATCAGCTTTAGCCTCATCATTGTCGGCTAGAAGGGCAATAGTATATTCTGTACGAAGTATTGATGGGTATTTTGACATAGCCTTCATTATTTTTTTAAGTTCCTTGTCCAAATAAGTGTTTAAAGCATCTTTATTGCCTTCAAGCAGTTCACAATATATTGCATCACACTTTAAAAGGTTTTTGTTTAACCCTATTATTGCATTTTTTCCATTAATAAGCTCCTTTGCAAGGCTTAAGGCTTTTGAAAATTCAAAGCTTTCCATATATCTGTTTTCAATATATACGGCCTGATTTGCTAAAAGGCTTATTTGCATTTCCTCATCGGTGGGTATTTCAAACCATTCATCATCCAAATCCTTTAATTTCTTACCCTTTAAAAGCATTTCATTTATTTTGAGCTGTTGCCAAAATACCTTTGCGACTTTTGGATTTTTGCCAATTTCCAATACATTATACCCATCGTTGTTTATGGAATCCAGCTTTAAGGGTATGCCATTCATAACAGCAAAAGCTATGCCTATAAGCGCAGACATCAGCAAAAAAAATGAAAGATAATTTACATTTACAAAAATAAAATATAAACAAATCGATAATACCGAACTGATCAAATTTAGCAAACTGCCGCCTAAATTATATAGAACATAGGGCATTTTCCCATCTACTATATCAGGTGGCACCATAAGGCATTGACCACCTGTGCCTGCAAGGCTGAATTTTTTATACTTTAGCTTGCCTTGCTCTGATATGAGCATATGGCTGGCTATACGGAAGGATACAAATTTATAGCCGGTTAAATATCCGAAAATTAGGTGACCTAATTCATGTATTATGATTTGCAAATAACTTATTATACCGAAAGCTAAAAGTAACAATCCGAATTTTATTATTACAGTTACAATACTGTCGGCATCATTAAAGAGTATTAGGCCTTCTTTACCAGCTATAAATCCGATGATTGCACCACATACTGCAAAAACAGTCATGCTTAAAAACTTTGATAATTTGTTTTTCATAAAATCCTCCAAAACTACTTTTCATGCAATCCTCCAAAACTGCTTTTTTATTATATCATACCTTTAATTTTTTGTTTTTTTATTATATTATTTTAAATTTACGCTTTTATATAACTTTATACTGGTTTATAATTATGTAGTATCATGTTTTTGGAGATAATATGGAAATTGTAAATAAACAAACAAATAAAAAAGCCTTTAAGGAAGGCTTTCGTGATGGTATACCCATAGGTTTAGGCTATTTTGCAGTAAGCTTTTCACTGGGAATAGCCGCAAGAAACGCCGGCCTAAATGCTTTAGAAGGTTTTATTGCAAGTGCTCTGTGCAATGCATCTGCCGGCCAATATGCCGGTTTTGCTTTAATTGCAGCAAATGCAAGCTATATAGAAATTGCCCTTGTTACATTAATTGCCAATGCCCGTTACCTGCTTATGAGCGCTGCTATGAGCCAAAGAATCAGTCCAAAAACGGGACTTTTACATAGGCTTATTGTAGGCCACTATATTACTGATGAGCTTTTTGGCATAGCTATTGCAAAGCCAGGTTATTTAAACCCTTGGTATACTTATGGTGCAGTAGCCTTTGCCGGGCCTTGTTGGGCCACGGGAACCGCCTTGGGCATAATAGCCGGTAATATATTGCCTTTGCGTGTAGTGAGCGCTTTAAGCGTTGCCCTATACGGAATGTTTTTAGCTATAATTATACCTCCTGCACGGCAAAACAAAGTAATAGCCTTTATTGTAGCGTTAAGTTTTGCTTGTAGCTTTGCAGCAGACTATTTTCCACTCATTTCTCAACTTTCGTCAGGTATTAAAATAATCGTTTTAACAGTGGTATTATCTACCGCAGCAGCATTGTTGTTCCCCCATAAGGAGGTGGAGCAATGAAGGGCAATATAGTAATATATATAGCTATAATGTTTTTTGTAAGCTTTTTAATTAGAGTACTACCTTTAACCCTCATACGCAAACAAATAAAAAGCCCCTTTTTAAAATCTTTTTTATATTATGTACCCTACGTTACTTTGGCTGTAATGACCTTCCCTGCAATAATACATGCAACAAAGAACCCAATAGCCGGTGCAACGGCATTGGTATTAGGCACAATAGCCTCATGGATAGGAGCAAGCTTGTTTCAGGTTGCAAGTATAGCTTGTATTGTTGTGTTTATTGTGGAATTGTTAATATAATAAAGCATTAATCACTAAAATATAGCTTTTATATTCTTTAAAACAAACAATTTTCAATTAATTGTTTGTTTTTTAATTTCGTTATCCATTCATTAGGAATATTATCAAGACCATATATTATACCTGCAAGCCCTCCTGCAATGGCAGCTACCGTATCAGTATCATTACCAAGGTTTACAGCTTTTAAAACGCAGTCTTTATAATTATCCGTTTGTAAAACACACCACAAGGATGCTTCTATAGTATCAACTACGTAACCAGTTGATTTTATTTCATTCTCTGATAGTTTTTCTAAATATTTTAATCTTTCATATGTTTTACCGGTTTCAATATTTTTTAAACTATCTTTTAATTCAATTCCATTTAGTAAATCCCTCGCTATCTTAACATATATCCTGCAGGCCTCTTTTGATATTTCATGGGCATGTGTAAGGGAAGAAACTTTATCTATAATATTAGTATCACAATCTGTAAAAGCAAGGGGTAAAATTCTCATAAGGGAACCGTTGCCATTGTCAAATTCTCCTATAAGTCCACATTTATCAATCGACTTTCCATTATTATAATTAAAAATAGCTTTTCTTGTTGTTATGCCTATATCAAAAACTTCACCAAAAGGAGTGTACTCCCCTTTATAAAACCAATTGCTAAACTTTTCCATTAAGTCCTTTAAATCTACGAAACCCTTTTCTTTTATTGAGTGGCAAGTTACAATTGTCATAGATGTATCATCGGACCAAGTACCTTCTACCAGGTTATACGTGCCATAACCAACCATATCTGTGGCTTTAAAATTACCTCTGGGTTTAAATTCATAGGGCACACCCGTTGCATCTGCTATAGCAAAGCCGAAAATTGCATCTTTTAGTTTGTTTTTAAATTGCACAAAAAATTCCCTTTCTTAATTTATTAAACTCATAAAATTTAAAATTCATATATTAATTTTAGCATAATATTTTTGTCAATAAAAGCCGTGGAAATTTCCACGGCTTTTATTATTAAACGGATTTTGTTGCAATAATATCAACACCTGTGTCGCATACATTTGCAAGCACTACTTCGCCCGCTTTTATAGGTGAGCTTAGAGCTAAACAACGAATTGCTATCATGCAATCACTAATTTTATTTTTAGGTATAGGCTCAGCTGTTTTTATACTTAAAGGAATATCGCTGCCTTCCACCTTTGTAACTGCCGTAACCATCCTTAAAGGTGCAACAGCTTCTTGTTTAGCATACTTTACACCCCTTGGGCAAGCATAATCCTTAATATCAACAACATTATCGCCTTCTACAGTAACATTCATACGGCAGCCCACAGGGCAGTTTATACAGGTTATATTTAAAACTTTTGTTTCCATAAGTTTACCCCCTTATGATTCAATATCCACCCTGATAGGTGCATTTTGTAAGTTTTGAATAATATCTTTTTTAAGTATAATATCGGCCATTTCCCCCGGTGCTAATATGCGTTTTTTAACTGAATAAATTTCATTATCACCATTATAAACTTTAACACGAGCATTTTCATAAACCTTATCAGGGCGAAACATTACTTGTACGTTTTCAGCATCTTCGCCATCTACCGGTATTTTAAGTTTTTGAGGTACTACTCCCCTTACACCTTTACCATCCAGCATATTAATAATAGTACCTTTTTTAGTTTTTTTGTTAATAAAGTTTGCAGCAGCCTTTCCGGCTTTCATGCTTTCATCACTGACAAAATCCACCAAATCATGAACATGCAATACATTACCGCAGGCAAATATACCCGCTTTGCTTGTTTGGAATTCATCATCAACTATGGGACCTGATGTAGTATTGCTCATTTCCACATTGGCTCCTTGACTAAGTTCATTTTCCGGTATTAGGCCGACGGATAATAACAAGGTATCACAATCAAAGTGTTTTTCTGTACCGGGTATGGGCTTGCGCATATCGTCAACCTCTGCTATTGTAACACCTTCAAGCCTTTCTTTACCCCTTACTTCTATAACCGTGTGTTTTAAATAAAGGGGAATTCCATAGTCATCAAGGCATTGTACAATGTTTCTGTTAAGGCCACTTGAATAGGGCATAATTTCCGCCACACCAAGTACTTCCGAGCCTTGCAGTGTCATGCGCCTTGCCATAATCAAGCCAATATCACCACTGCCTAATATAAACACTTTTTTACCGGGAATAAATCCCATCAGATTTACATATTTTTGAGCAGTGCCGGCACTGAATATACCTGAACACCTTGTTCCGGCAATACCAAGTGCCCCAAAGGGTCTTTCACGGCAACCCATGGCAAGTATTACCGCACCGGCATTAAATACCATAAGGCCTTGCTCTTTATTTATTGCAACAACGCGCCTGTTTTCATCAACGGAGAGCACCATAGTATCACAAAGGGTAGGGATACCAAGTTCTCTAACCTTATCAATATCCATTTGAGCATACTCAGGCCCTGTCATTTCAACTTTAAACCTATGCAATCCGAAGCCATTATGTATACATTGGCCAAGTATACCGCCAAGGCTATCCTCACGCTCTATAACAAGTATATCATCTACGCCTTGCTCTTTTGCTCCGATTGCTGCCGCCAGGCCTGCGGGGCCACCGCCAATAATTAGTATATCAACATGTTTTTCTAACATATAGGGCAGCCTCCCTCAACATCTTCAATTCTTCCGGTGAGTATTTTACTTTCCCCACCGCTTTTTGTAACTTCAAGTTCGCTAATTTTTAGCTCTTCCGCTAAAATTTCCATAACCCTTGTGGAACAGAAACCGCCTTGACACCTTCCACTGCCCGGCCTTGCTCTGCGTTTTACTGCATCTATACTCCTCGCCCCAACAGGTCTGTTTATTGCCGCCCTTATTTCCGCCTCGGTTACTTGTTCACAACGGCAAACTATTTTACCATAGGCAGGGTCTTTTTTGGCTGCTTCAGCTCTTTCTTCATCAGTCATATCAATAAAGGGTTTATTTCTATGGGGAGCCGGTAAGATATTATCCTTTTTATCAAGTTGCATATCTTCAACTATCAAGTTTTTCAATTCAACAGCAATAGCCGGGGCTGCTGTCAAGCCGGGGCTTTCAATACCAAGAGCTTGGTACGCCTTAGGAGCATCCTCAACACGACCTATAACAAAATCACCATGATCTTCATGGGCGCGATTCCCGGCAAATGTTGTAATAACATTACGCATTGTTGCCTCAGGCCATGTTAGACGAGCTTTGTCAAAAACAAAGTTTAAAACATCTACGGTAGTAGATGTATCGCTGCCATCCTCTATATCGTTCGAAGATGGACCTAAGAAGGTATTGCCATGCACTGTCGGGCTTACAAGTACACCCTTGCCCATTCTCCCCGGAGTTTGGAAAATTGTGCGTTCAAAGGGGAGTGGTATAAGCCTGTCAAGCAAATAATATTCACCCCTGCGAGGAATAATTTGATAGGATTTACGGCTTATTAATCTGTTGATTTTTGCTGCATTTACACCTGAGCAATTAACAAAAGCTTTAGCTGTAAATTCCCCTTTGTTTGTTTTTAAATGCCAAAGACCATCAACAAATTGTGCATCTAAAAGCTCTGTTTCCAAGTAAAATTTTACGCCATTAACTGCAGCATGATCCGCCAAGGCATATGTTAACTCATAAGGGCTTATAATAGCACTTGTAGGCACATTTAAAGCACAAGTAACTTTTTTATTTAAGTTGGGCTCCAATTTACGAGCCTCTTCACCATCTATTAACGATAATTCTTTAACACCGTTTTTTATACCTTGATTATATAATCTTTTTAAGGTTTCTTTGTCATCATCACTAAAACCGACAACTAAAGCACCACAACGCTTATAGGGCACATTCAATTCGGCGCATAAACTTGGGTAAAGCCTTGCGCCCTCTACATTGTATTTTGCTTTGCTTGAGCCCCATTCAGCATCATAACCAGCATGTACTATGCCACTATTGGCTTTGCTGGAGCCATCACAAACATCATAGGCCTTATCAATTACTGCGACATTTGTATTATACATTGATAATTCTCTTGCCAAACTGCAACCAACAACCCCCGCACCAACAACAATAATATCGTATTCCAAAATAATTACTCCTTTGTTTATATCTAAATAATTATATACAACAAGTTATAAACCTCTTATAACAGATTTTTTGTTTTTATACAGGAATATCTTTAACACTATCATATATATATGTGGGTTTAAATTGACCCTTATTAATATCTTCCATCGTAGCTTCGCCACTAAGCACACAAATTGTATCTATGCCCATATTTTGCCCTGTAGCAATATCGGTATAAAGCCTATCACCAACTATTATAGTTTGATCTTTTGTATAATGGAATTTTTCCATAACATCATTAACTATATATGGACTTGGCTTGCCGATAAAATGAGGAAGCCTTCCAACAGCATACTCTAACATAACGCTCATTGCACCGCAATCGGGCAAATAACTTACTACACCGGGGCAGAGATAATCGGGGTTTGTAGCAATATATGGCAAATCCTTTTTTAACAAATGGCAAACATCAATGAGCTTTTGATAATTTAGCTCAGTATCATAACCCAGCAATACCACGCCCACATCATCAGCATATTCGGTCACTACGTCAATCCCTGACAACTTTAAGTCATTAACCAAAGCCTTTGTGCCCATGCAATATACTTTTTTATTTGGATAATTTCTTTTTATATACAATATTGTGCTTTGAGATGATGTAAAAAAGCTGTCAATATCACTTTTTATACCCATATTATTTAATTTATTAATATAATTATCTATAGATTTTGAGGAGTTGTTTGTTATAAAAACATATTTTCCCCCTTCATTTTCTATGGCTTTTAAAAATTCCAAACTACCTTCAATAAGGTGATCATCTATATATATAGTGCCGTCCATATCTAACAACCAAAGCTTTTTATGTTTAAAATTCATTTCTCCTCCAGCTGTTAAAAACCATTAAGTCATTATTTTCAGTTGCTCTTCTAA
>JAAZPT010000378.1 GCA_012797085.1 Christensenellaceae bacterium
GCTAATTTTGTTCTGCTTCCTTCTATTACATCTAAGTCATCATTTGTTAATTTACCCCAATTTTTCTGTACTCCACCTTTTACTTGTTCCCATTTTCCTTCTATAATGTCTTTATTCATAAATTTTCCCTCCTAATTATCTAACATTTTAATTATAAAATATTATATTAACAAGTCAAGCTGATAAAGCAATTTAAACAACTTTTAAGCAACTATTTTTTAAATGTGATTATTTGACTATATTAATTTAAAATGATAAAATTATTTTTATTTAAAATATTAGGAGGAAATTATGGCTGGTCATAGTAAATGGTCTAATATAAAACATAAAAAAGGAAAAGCAGATGCTGCTAGAGGTAAAATATTTACTAAAATTGGTAGAGAAATTGCTATGGCAGTAAAAGAAGGTGGTCCTGATCCAAATTCAAACGGAAAGTTAAGGGATATAATCGTTAAAGCTAGAGCAAACAATATGCCCAATGATAATATAACAAGATCAATAAAAAAAGCATCAGGTGAATTGGGCGATGTTATTTATGAAGAAATTGTATATGAAGGTTATGGCCCCGGTGGAGTGGCTTTTATTTTAGATGCTATTACGGATAATAGAAATAGAACTGCCGGTGATGTTAGAAGTTATTTTAGTAAATGTAATGGCTCTCTTGGAACAAGCGGGTCTGTTGCATATATGTTTGATAAAAAGGGTGTAATTATTGTTGAAAAAGATGAAAACATCCAAGAAGATGACTTTATGTTAATAGCATTAGAATGTGGCGCTGAAGATATTATTGTTTATGATGAAGAATTTGAAGTTCATACCCAGGCAAATGATGTAACAAAGGTAAATGAGTTACTAATTGAAAATGGCATTAATACAATATCATCGGAAATTGAAATGTTTCCACAAAACTATGTTGATATTAATGATGAAGATATACTAAAAAATACTTATAAATTAATTGAACTTTTAGAGGATTGTGACGATGTTCAAAAGGTATGGCATAATGCTAATTTACCTGATGAAGATGAAGAAGAGTAAACAGGCGTATTATGAATTTTGCAATTATATGTGTTGGAAAAATTAAAGAAAAATTTTATTCCAATGCTATAAATGAGTATTTAAAACGTTTAAGCTCTTATATTAAAATAGAAATTATTGAAGTTGATGATGAACGTGAACCCAATCAATTGAATCAAAAAAACATTGAGATATTACTAGAAAAAGAAGCAGAAAGAATATTTCAAAAGCTCAAGCAAAATGACTATATAGTTGCTTTAACAATAGACGGAAATCAATTTTCAAGTGAGAAATTTGCAGATAAAATTTCCCAATTAAAAGTATTACACTATAAAAGAATTGTGTTTTTAATTGGTGGTTCATTGGGGTTATCAGAAAACATTATAAAAAAAGCTAATGAGGAAATATCATTTTCTAAAATGACGTTTCCTCATCAACTTATCAGAGTAATATTATTAGAACAATTGTATCGTTCAGAAAAAATACAAGCTAATGAAAGGTATCATAAATAATTAATAAGATCCACTCAAACGTAATATGCAAATACTAGGTTGATTAAATAATCTAAAATTGAAAAAAGGATAAATACTTGAGGTGCTTAATCCTGGACTAATATATTGATCCAAAGTTAATATTCTTGATTTTCCAACTACGTTTTCTTTGGAAGGGAAAAATCCCAATTCTGGAACATATATAGGATTGCCATTTGGTAAAGCCCATTGGCCACCAACATAATGACCGCTAAGA
>JAAZPT010000056.1 GCA_012797085.1 Christensenellaceae bacterium
AATCGCTTGTAGGAGCAGTAACGCTTTCAACATAATAAAAGCTCATTATTATTGTACGAATAATCGGGTAAATAAATATCATTAAAAATATTAATAAAGCAGGTGTTATAAAAGCTACTATCATACCGGTATTTTTTTTATGCATGATATCTCCTCCTTGGGAAATTGTGATAAAAAAGGAGCAAAGCCAAGGACTCTGCTCCTTTATATAGGCAATTAATTAAAAGCAGCTTCTAAAGCATCAACAAAACCTTGAGCGTCTATTGAACCGCTAACAAGTTTTTGCATATTTTCTTTTATTGCTGGTGTTATGTTAGGGTTGGCTTCAGCTCCTGCAGACCATGAATAACGAGTTGTTAATGTAGCAAGAACATCCTTAACACCTAATAACATTTCAGGCCATTCTTCATTTCTTACGTCTGAAGGGATACCAACGGATTCTTTTGATAACAATGCATCATATTCGCCTGTAACAAAGTACATAATTAGATCGAAAGCTTCTTTAGCAACTTCGCTCTTATTGTTTATAGCAAATACTTGTGCTCCATAGTTTGCGGCTTCTGTTCCGTCAACGCCGCCTTCAACTGCAGGGTAAGCCATGCAACCCCATTGGAATTCAGGACCTGTTGTTCCAAGAATTTCGTTTGGTAACCATGAACCATTTAGGTACATAGCGGCTTCGTCCATTCCAATCTCTTGAATTTGGGCGGTTGGCCATACGTTTGAACCCATTGTGGGGCTTAAATAACCTTTTTGGAAAAGTTCTTCATAAGCTTGTGCAACTTTTAATACTGCAGGTTCTTCAGCGAATAAACCTTCTTTAACAACTTTAATAACGCCTTCTTCGCCTATGTGCCTTGCTAAGTGGTAACCAAAGTTAGATACTATATAAGCATCGTCAGATGTTAATGGAATATAACCACCGGCTTTAATTTTTTCGCAAGCATTTAAAAATTCTACCCATGTTTGTGGAACTTCTGTAACGCCAACTTCTTCAAATATAGCCTTGTTATAGAAAATATTGAATACGTTTGGTTGGTAAGGTATGGATTTTAATGTGCCGCCGGCAACGTTGCGAGCTGTCGCAACTAAAGCGGGCATTGCTGTTTCTTCGTAATTAGCTTCCTTTGCTAATTCTTCAAGGTCTAATAAGTATTGAGCAAATGTACCGTTAACACGGTCAACGTCTTCGTCAAAAATGTCGATAACTGTACCGGCTTGTAGTGCGGGCTCTAAACCTTCACGGATGCCTGTACGACCTTTAAACTGAATCTCAACTTTAACGCCTGTTGCAGCAGCATAAGCGTCAGCGGCTTGTTGTAAAACTACGCCTTGGGGTTCTGTGGCTTCCCACATTGACCAGTATACAACTGTTTTAGTTTCTTCTGCGTTAGCAAATGTTAGTGCTATTGAAAGCGCCATTGCTAATACAAGTACTAGGGACAATAACTTTTTCATAAGTTTACCTCCGTAAAATTTGTTGAATAGTTTTTACTATTAACCTTATTCTACATCATTTATTATTTGATGTAAATGTAACATGTTCCGTAAAAATAGAAAACTTGTTCGAATTTAATGATTTTTTGAAAAAATTTGCTAATTATTGAATAAATTTGTAAAATAGATTAAAATTATAACAATAAAAGTATATCAAGGAGTTGCTATGTTTACTGATAGGGAATATAAAAAATTAGCAAGAATATTAGATAACCTTTATATTTGCAGCAATGTAAAATTTGCACTGATGGATGAAAGCTATAGGCAGTTTTATACAGCAAGCTATAAAATAGAGTTTTGCGAGCTTATTGCAAAGCAACCCGGCGGATATGAAAGATGTATTAAATGTGACAGAGCAGCCCTTGTAGAAGTTACAAAGAATAAAAAAACAATGCAGTATAGATGCCATACAGGGCTTATTGAAGTTGCGGTACCTGTTTTAGTTAATGATGAAATTTCCACAATAATACTGTTTGGACAAATGCTTGATAATAGCTCTTTAGAAGAGCAGTGGCAGAAAACGAAGGAACTTTGTAGCTGGTACCCTGATTTGGATGAACTTTACAATGCTTTTATTAGGATTAAGCGCCTTAGTAAGGATCAAATTAGAGCCTATAGTGAAATTGTTCAAAGCTGTGTTAGTGAGGTACGCCTTTCAGGTATAGTAGAGGGATCCCATAATAATGAAGTACAGGTCTTGGAAAGTTTTATTAATACATATTATTCAAATCAAGATATACTAAACTTGGCATGTAAAACATTAAAAATGGGCAAAACAAAAATTTACCAAATTTGCAAGGAAAATTTTAATATGAGTTTTGGTGAACTTGTATTAAAAAAACGTATGGATGAGGCGGAAAAGCTTTTGTTGGAAACCAACTTTCCGGTTTATTACATAGCACAAATAGTTGGAATTGAAGATTCAAACTATTTTACAAAGTTATTTAAAAAATGTTTAGGTGTTACACCTGTTAAATATAGAAAGAACAAAAAAGATATTTAATATAATTTTAATGCAGAAAACAAAGTTATATAATATGGAGAAAATTTTACTATTTATGTTGAATTAATAATTGTTTGTGCTATAATAAAATTAGTGATAGATATTTATCGGGAGAGTGCTTTTTAGGCCGCCGAAGATGCAAGTGCTTGCTTTGGTCGGGCAAGTGCGAACCTTTCAGGCAAAAGGACCGGTAATATAACACCCTCTGAAAAGCTTATAGCACCGAAGGAGCAAAGGGTATAAAACCTAAAATCTCTCAGGTTTATGACAGAGAAGATGACTAATGCTTTTAGCATATGGTTATCTTCTTTTATTGTTTTGGAGGATTAATGAAGTATATTCTTATTACAAATAATGATAGCTTGCTAAATAGCAGTTATAAAAATATAAACGTTGTATATAAAAATTGTAGTTATATAGAAGTTTTGCTTCGAGTGAGAGCTTATATTCATAAAGGTCATACAATACTTACTCATCCCCTTAGCAGCAGCCTAAAGCCTAATGAAACCCCTTTCAAATCAATACTTATAAGTGGAAGCTCAAAGGGCGCTACAGATGCTTTTTCTGTTGATATTATAGAGCAAGCAATAGAAGCTTACAAAAAATTTCCTCAAAGCAACAAAAGTTTAAATCAAAAAATTATAGATGATTTTAAACTTGTTGATAAAACTGTTATTGAAAGTGCGATTTTAAATAATTTATAGAAAGGAGAATTTGTTTGAAGCTTGAATTAGGCTATATAAATGTAAAAGGCGTAAAATTTGCCACGGAAAACAAATTTGAAAATGGCATAGTTTACGTTGATGAACTTGCTTTAAAGGAGCTTTTATTAAAAGATTCATCCTTGGAAGATTGTAATTTTGATGTGGCATATCCGGGTGAATCTGTCAGGATTACTCCGGTAAAGGATGTAATTGAGCCAAGGCTCAAAGTTGAAGGGCCGGGTGGAATATTTCCCGGTGTTATATCCAAGCTGGAAACCGTTGGCAGTGGTAAAACTCATGTTTTGCGAGGTATGGCAATAGTAACAGCGGGTAAAATAGTGGGCTTTCAAGAGGGCATTATTGATATGAGTGGCCCCGGTGCCGACTATACTCCCTTTTCACAGCTCATAAACCTTGTTGTAGTTTGCAAACCGGCACCTATGGTTGAGGCTCATGATTATGAGGAGGCGGTTCGCCTTGCCGGCCTTAAGGCTGCTAACTTTGTAGCTGAAATAGCTAAAGATGCTGTTCCGGATGAAGTTATGGCATACGAAACTAAAGGTTTAATTGATAGTATTAATGAATATCCAAACTTACCAAGGGTTGCTTATGTACAAATGCTGCAAAGTCAGGGTTTATTGCATGATACTTATGTATATGGCGTTGATGCCAAAAAAATAGTTCCTACAATTTTGTACCCTACAGAGATATTTGATGGAGCAATAATATCGGGAAACTGTGTGTCCGCTTGCGATAAGAATACGACATATCATCATCAAAACAATCCCGTTGTAACGGATTTATATGCCCAACATGGCAAAACAATCAATTTTGTTGGTGTAATAATAACTAATGAAAATGTATATCTTGCTGATAAGGTTAGATCATCCGACTGGACTGCCAAATTGGCGGAGTTTTTGCAAGTTGACGGTGTAATTATATCCCAAGAGGGCTTTGGAAACCCTGATACCGACCTTATACTCAACTGTAAAAAAATTGAGCAAAAAGGTATTAAAACGGTTATTATAACCGATGAATATGCTGGGCAAGATGGTAAAAGCCAATCCCTTGCCGATGCTGATGTATTAGCTAATGCTGTTGTTACCGGGGGCAATGCCAACCAAGTTATTACTTTGCCAAGTATGGACAAAGTTATTGGCACACTAAAATATGTAGATAAAATTGCCGGCAGTCATGCAGGCAGCTTAGCGGATGACGGAACAATAATTGCTGAAATACAGGTAATTACAGGGGCTACAAACGAGCTTGGCTTTAATAAGTTAAGTGCAAGATAGGAGGGCTAGAATGAGTAAACTTAGAGTAGTTCACTACATAAACCAATTCTTTGCTCAAATAGGTGGCGAGGAAATGGCTCATATTCCACCGGAAAAACGTGACGGGCCAATAGGGCCGGGTTTGGCATTTAAAGCACAATTTGGTGATGAGGCTGAAATTGTTGCAACTATCATATGTGGCGACTCCTATTTTAACGAAAATTTAGATACGGTAACAAAAACCATATTGGAAATGGTTAAAGAAGAACAGCCGGATTTGTTTATAGCAGGGCCTGCCTTTAATGCGGGCAGGTATGGTGTTGCTTGCGGGTCTATAGCAAAAGTAGTACAAAAATCGGGTATACCGTCCATTACAGGTATGTATATAGAAAACCCGGGGGCAGATATGTTTAAGCAGGATATATATATTATATCCACAAAAAACAATGCCGCAGGTATGCGCAGTGCAGTAAAGGATATGGCTCCTTTGGGCCTAAAACTTGCAAGAAATGAAAAAATAGGCGCCTCTATAGAGGAGGGCTATATTCCCAACGGTGTTCGTGTAAACTTTTTTGAAAAGGAAAGGGGTTCACAACGTGCCGTTAAAATGCTACTTCAAAAGCTGGCAGGTAAAGAATTTGTTACGGAGTATCCTATGCCTACATTTGACAGGGTAGAGCCTCAAGCACCTGTTGAGGATATTACAAAGGCGAAAATAGCCATAGTAACATCCGGAGGAATAGTGCCTAAGGGAAACCCCGATAGGATAGAAAGCTCATCCGCTTCAAAATTCGGAAAGTATGATATTGATGGTGTTAACGACCTTACAGCAGAAACTTATGAAACTGCCCATGGCGGTTATGACCCGACCTATGCAAATAAAGATGCCGATAGGGTTATACCTGTTGATGTATTGAGGCAGTATGAAAAAGAGGGTAGAATAGGGCAATTAAACCGCTATTTTTACTCGACAGTCGGTAACGGCACAGCAGTTGCCTCGGCAAAAAAATTCGGTGCGGAAATTGCAAAGGATTTAATAAGCCAAAATGTTAGTGCTGTTATACTCACCTCTACGTGAGGAACTTGCACACGTTGCGGTGCAACGTTGGTAAAAGAAATTGAACGTGCCGGTTTACCGGTGGTACATATGTGCACGGTTACCCCTATATCCCTAACAGTTGGCGCTAATAGAATAGTACCTACAGTAGCAATACCTCACCCCTTAGGCAATCCGGCCTATACTATGGACGAGGAACTTGAACTGAGGAAGGAACTTGTTGATAAAGCTTTAAAAGCATTGCAAACTGAAGTATATAAACAAACAATATTTGAGTAGGTGGCTTATGAGCGATAAAATTTATGATGTTGCAATTGTCGGTGCGGGTCCTGCCGGTTTAAGCGCTGCTCTTTATGCGGGAAGAAGCCGTATGAGCACATTGCTTATAGAAAAAAAGCAAGATGGCGGGCAGGTCTCTATTACAGATCTTATTGAAAACTATCCCGGCTGCATAGATGGTGAAACGGGGCCTATGCTTATAAGCAGAATGAGTAATCAAGCAAAAAAGTTTGGTACGGTGCGAGTAAAGGATACCATTGTTAGCGTTAATCTAGATAGTAAAATTAAAACATTACAAGGGGAAAAGGAAGCATATCAGGCAAAAAGTGTGATTTTTGCCCTTGGTGCTTACCCGAGGCAAGTTGGTTGCCCGGGCGAAAAAGAGCTTATAGGCAAAGGCGTATCCTACTGCGCCACATGTGATGCGGCACTTTTTGAGGATATGGAAGTTTTTGTAATAGGCGGTGGGGATAGCGCAGTTGAGGAAGCTCTATACCTTACAAAATTTGCTCGTAAGGTTACAATAGTGCATAGACGTAATGAACTTAGGGCAGTAAAGTCTCTACAGGAAAAAGCTTTTAGCAATTGCAAAATTCACTTTATGTGGGATAGTGTTCTTGAAAGCCTCGAAGGTGACGGAATTTTAGAAAAAGCTGTTTTTAAAAACGTTAAAACAGGGGATATTAAAGTTTTTGATGCCCCTGAAGAGGATGGAACCTTTGGTGTGTTTGTTTTTATAGGTGTTATTCCTGAAACTAAAATGCTAAAAGGCCTTGTGGACATGGAAAATGATTATATTATTACTGATGAAACTATGGCTACAAAAATTCCCGGAGTATTTGCTGCAGGGGATTGTTGTAAAAAATCTTTAAGGCAAATTGTTACTGCGGCAGCCGATGGGGCAATTGCAGCAACTGAGGCATTGCATTATGTGGAAAATAACTTTAAGGAGGATGCAACATGTTAGAACTTGATAAAACTAATTTTGAGCAAGAGGTACTTCAAGCGGAAGGTTATGTTTTTGTTGATTTTTATGGTGATGGTTGTGCACCTTGCCAAGCTCTTTTACCCTTTATACATGAAATGGCCGATAAATATGGCAGTCAATTAAAATTTTGTGCATTAAATACATCAAAAGCAAGGCGGTTGGCAATATCTCAAAAGGTATTGGGTTTGCCTGTTATTGCCATGTATAAAGACGGTATAAAAGTAAAAGAACTTGTTAAGGAAGAGGCCTCTGAAACCAATATTGAAAAACTAATAATGGAATTTATTTAGTTTTAAGGTATAATATATTTATAAACTTTAAGGAGGATGAAAATAATGAGTTCTATTAAGGACAAAAAAATCATTGTTATAGGCGACCGTGACGGTATACCAGGCCCAGCTATTGATGCCTGCATACTTGCAGCCGGTGGTCAAATTGAATATTCATCTACTGAATGCTTCGTTTGAACATCCGCAGGTGCAATGGACTTGGAAAATCAACGCAGGGTTAAGGATATAGCCGAAGCAAATGGCCCAGAAAACGTTATGGTAATACTTGGCGCAGCTGAAGGCGAGGCCGCAGGCTTAGCAGCGGAAACCGTAACCTTAGGCGACCCGACATATGCCGGTCCATTGACAGGGGTTTCGTTGAAACTCGAAGTATATCACATTTGTGAGCAGGAAATTAAAGATCAAATTCCGGAAGATGTTTATGATGAACAAATAAGCATGATGGAAATGGTACTTGATGTTGACGATATAGTATCTGAAATGCAAGCCATAAGGGATCAAATATAATATCAATAATGCGTATGGTAATAGTTCTTTGCTATACGCATTTTTTATAATAATTTACGGAGGTTTTATTTTGAATAGCGTAATTTTATCTTCAAGCTATGTTCTTGTACATACACCTGATATGGTTATACATAATGGTTCAACCCAGAATACCGAAAGAGTTGTAAACCCCGATTCTGAATATTTAAAAGCATTACCTCAACATATTAGAAGTTTTGAGCAAGCTGTCGCCTATGCACCCAACCAAGTGTATATAGGCAATAAAACACCGAATTTTTTAAACAGCTTAGCAATGCCCTGGTATGATAAACCTATAGAAAACGCCGATAAATTTGGCAGGTTCGGTCAAATAATGCCCCAGGATGAGTTTTATTTGCTTATACAAGCCTGTGATGTTTTTGACGTTGTAAACTTGGAAAAAAACTTTGTAGCCGAAATATTGCCAAAGTTTAAAAATAATCCTCTAATAAAGGAAGATATTGCTCTTAGGGTAAAAGAGGGCAAGGATATCGACTTTATAGAAAACATTGTAAATAATGAACATGGTGAAGGCCTTTATCATAACAATAAACTTGTGGGCTCTGTAACAAGGGGCCATGATGTGGATGTAAACTTATCGGCCCATGTTTTGCATGAAAACCTGGTATCTAAGGCAAGCAGCGTGCTTTCATTATTACAGCTAATTAAAAATGCAAATATAGATGCTAATGATGTTGAGTATGTAATAGATTGCTCTGAAGAGGCTTGCGGCGATGTTAATCAACGTGGTGGCGGCAATTTTGCAAAGGCTGCAGCTGAAATTGCGGGTTTAAACAATGCAACAGGCTCCGATGTTCGCAGTTTTTGTGCGGGACCGGCTCATGCCATAATAATGGCGGCTTCCTTAGTAAAAGCGGGGACATATAAATGTGTAGCAGTAACGGCAGGGGGCAGCACGGCTAAACTGGGAATGAACGGCAAAGACCATGTAAAAAAAGGCTTGCCTGTATTGGAGGATGTTCTTGGCGGTTTTGCAGTGCTTATCGGTGTAAATGACGGTGTTCATCCGGAAATAAATCTTGATATTGTAGGCAGGCATACTGTTGGTACCGGCTCATCTCCGGAGGCTGTTATTACATCATTGCTGTCAGCTCCATTGGAAAGGGTCGGCTTAAAAATGACAGATGTTGATAAATACTCTGCCGAGATGCAAAATCCTGATGTTACAAAACCTGCCGGTGCCGGTGATGTGCCCTTATCAAACTTTAAAATGATAGCCGCCTTGTCAGTAAAAAAAGGGCAAATAGAGAGGAAAGAACTGCCTATTTTTGTTGAAAAGCACGGCATGCCGGGTTGGGCACCTACACAGGGCCATATTCCGTCGGGTGTGCCCTATATTGGCTTTGCTGTTAATGATATTTTAGAGAACAAAATAAATAGAGCTATGATAATAGGCAAAGGCAGTCTGTTTTTAGGCAGAATGACCAACTTATTTGACGGCGTATCCTTTATAATTCAAAAAAATTCAGGTAAAAAGGAAAGCGAAGCAATATCTGAGGATATGGTTAAAGAGTTTATAGCTAAGGCAATGAGGAATTTTGCCGAATCCCTTATGGGTGGAGGTAATTATGATAAATAATATTATTGCTAAAACCTTTATTGATATGGCCGATATGCTTGAAACAGGATCTATTAAAAGCAGAAACACAATAGCATTAACCGGCTTGGGCAGTGAGCTAGGTGAAGAGGTAGTGATTAAAGCCGCTCAAATAGCAACACAAAATGGATTAAAAATAGTTTATATAGGTACGCAAAAATGTGAATATTTTGAGTGCATATATGCTAATTGCGATGCAGATGCCCATGAGGTCATGGATAATCTCATCAATGACGGAAAAATTCAAGGGGCGGTAACAATGCATTATCCCTTCCCGATAGGCATGGCAACCGTAGGCAGAATAGAGGCTCCTGCAACGGGTTTGCCTTTCTATATTGCATCCACAACGGGTACAACATCGTCAAACAGGGTAGAGGCCATGGTAAAAAATGCAATAAACGGTTTAGCCGTTGCAAAAATTTGTGGCAATAAAAACCCGAGCTTAGGTATTTTAAATCTTGATGGAGCTAAGCAGTGTGAAGGCATATTAAGGGCTTTAAACAGCGCAGGGTATGAAATAAATTTTGCTGTATCTAAACGTGCCGATAAAGGCTCAATATTAAGGGGCAACGATTTATTGCAAGGCAGTGCCGATGTTTTAGTTTGCGATTCACTAACCGGCAATATATTAATGAAAACCCTAAGCGCCTATGCTACAGGCGGCAACGTTGAGGCTGTGGGCTGGGGTTATGGGCCGGCCGTAGGCGAGGGGGCAAAATTGTCCATATTGATAGTATCTCGTGCATCGGGTACAGCGGTTATTGCTAATGCTTTACAATATGCCTATGAGCTTGCCGGAGGTGATTTCGAAAAAACCATAGCCGGTGAATATAAAAAGGCAAAGGCGGCGGGTCTTGATGAGGCATTAAAAACTTTAAAGGAAAAATCTGCAAACCCCAATGAACAGGTTGTTAAACCTCCTAAGGAAGTTGTAACGGCCGAAATTATGGGCATCGATGTTATGGATATTGAGGAGGCTGTACAAAGCCTTTGGAAGTTTAATATATATGCTGAAAGCGGTATGGGGTGTACAGGGCCTATACTTATGGTAAGCGAGGCAAATCTTGTCAAAGCTAAAGAAATTCTAGTAAAAAATTCTTATATACAAAATTAAGGGGAAAAACATGGCTAACAATGAATTATTAAAAGCACTACCTAAGGTGGATGATATTTTAAAAAATGAAGCATTAAAGGGCTTGGAGGGTGAGCAAGTGCTTATTTCCGCTCGCAAAGTTATAGGGGAACTAAGGGTTGATGTGCTGAATAATTCACTTACTTCCATACCCGATAATGATTATATTGCAAGCCTTGTTTTAGCAGATATAAACAAGGCGAGGCAAAACTCCCTTAAAAGGGTTATAAACGGTACAGGCATTATAATTCATACAAATTTGGGAAGAAGTTGCCTTTCCGATGAGGCGGCTCAGGCCGTGTATGATGTTGCAAAGGCTTACTCTACATTGGAGTATGACATTGACAATAAATGCAGAGGCTCCCGCCTTAGCCATGTGGAGGGATTGCTTAAGGATATTACCGGCGCGGAGGGTGTTTGTGTAGTAAACAACAATGCCGCCGCAGTTTACCTTACTTTGCTTACATTGCTCAATGGCAAGGAAGTAATTGTTTCCAGAGGGGAACTTGTGGAAATTGGCGGATCCTTCCGCATACCCGAGATAATGGAACAAAGTGGTGCCATACTTAGGGAGGTTGGAACTACAAACAAAACCCATATAAAGGACTATGAAAACAAAATAAACGAGAATACCGGGGCATTGCTAAAGGTACATACAAGCAACTATAAAATAATAGGTTTTACCGATAGTGTTGCTCTTGATGATATTGTTGAAATAGCCCATAAAAATAATCTTTTAGCCATAGAGGATTTGGGTAGCGGCGCAATTTATCCCATGGGGGATAAAGGCATAGATGAGCCTTGTGTTCAAAAAAGCTTAGAGTCAGGTGTTGATATAGTTTGCTTTAGTGGGGATAAGTTGTTTGGCGGTCCTCAGGCAGGTATTATATTGGGCAATGCCAAGCTAATAGAAAAATTAAAAAAACACCCATTAATGAGGGTGCTACGCCTTGATAAAATGACCCTATCAGCTCTGGAAGTTACCCTGAGGCACTATAAAGAAGGGCAGGCCTGGGATAAGGTGCCCACTTTAAATATGATAAACCAAAGCCCCCAAATACTGTATAACAGGGCTAAACGCCTTTGTGATAAAGTTAATAAAACATACAATGTTTGCGCTGTTGTTGAAACTGAATCCAAGGTGGGAGGTGGCAGTGCTCCTGAAACGGAATTGCCCTCCTTTGGTGTAAGCATAGAAATTCCCAATATATCTGCCGATGAAATAGAAGAAGCTCTGCGTTTGGGTGATGTACCTATTATTGGCCGAATATTCAAGGATAAGTTCGTTTTGGATATGCGTACGGTTTTTGATGAAGATATTGATTATATTGCAGAAACCCTTTGCAAATAACGGAGGAATTATGAAAAACCTTATTATTGGCACAGCCGGCCATGTAGATCATGGCAAAAGTACACTAATTAATGCCCTTACAGGCATAGATACCGACAGGCTCATTGAGGAAAAAAAGCGTGGAATAACAATAGATTTGGGCTTTGCCTATCTAACACTGCCCGACGGTACAAAGGCGGGCATAGTCGATGTGCCCGGCCATGAAAAATTTATTAAAAACATGCTTGCCGGTGCGGGTGGTATGGATATTGCCATGTTCGTCGTAGCTGCCGATGAAGGTTTTATGCCCCAAACGATAGAGCATTTGGATATACTCAGCTTGTTGAACATAAAACAGGGCTTGGTTGTAATTACAAAAATTGATTTGGTGGATAATGACTGGATAGATGCCGTTGAAGATGATGTTATAGAACATGTAAAAGGTACATTCCTGGAAGGTGCACCTATATTAAAGGTTTCCGCCATAAAGGGTACAGGTATAGAGGAACTTAAAAACACACTGTTTGATATGCTTGATAAGGCTGAGGCTAAAAATATTAATACCAGTTTTAGATTGCCTATTGACAGGGTGTTTACAATTACAGGCCATGGCACGGTAATTACAGGCACATTAATTGAGGGAACCCTTAATTTGGATGATGTAGCCGAAATTTACCCAAGCAATGTAAGGGCTAGAATCAGGAACATACAGGTGCATGGAAAATCTGTAGATGTAGCCTATGCGGGTCAAAGGGTTGCCTTAAACTTGGCAGGGCTAAAAAAGGAAGATATTGACAGGGGCAATGTTGTTGCGGCGGAAAACTCCCTAAAGGAATCCTTTTTGCTTGATGTGAAAATAAACATGCTAAATAACACTCAAAGGCAAATTAAAAATGGTGATTCCATTCATTTTCATCATGGCTCCAGTGTTTTGCTTGCAAAGGTGGTGCTTTTTAACTGCGAAAGCATATCTGCGGGGGAAAATGCCTATGCTCAGCTCAGGTTTACAGAGCCCATAGCTACAAAGGCTAAAGATTACTTTGTTTTGCGCTTTTATTCCCCTTTGGAAACTATAGCCGGTGGCATAATAATAGACCCTAACCCAACAAAGCACAGGCGAAATGATAAAAACATAGTAAAATCATTGCAAATAAAAGAGAGCGGCTCTTTAAAGCTGCAAGTTTTAAATGAACTGGAAAATAACAAAATAAAACTTGAGCCTACAACTAAAATGCATGCAAAACTTGCCATTACAAAGGAACAGTTCGATGCGGAGCTTGATGCACTGCAGGCAGAGGGCCAAGTTTTCAACTTTGAAGATTATAGCATAAGTAAAAACACCGTTGAATATTATAGGGATTTAATTAAAAATATGCTTGAAGCCTACCATAAGGAAAACCCATTAATTAAGGGCTTAAAGGTGCATGATGTTCGTTTGCAGCTATTCCCCAAACTGAAGGCAAATATTGCAAATTTTATAGTAAATTTGGCCATTTATGATGATTCTTTTAAAGTGGATAATAATATCGTTGCTTTGAAGGAGCATAAGCCTAATTATACTCCGGAACTTAAAAAAATCAGGGAAGAGGTTCTAAATATTTATTTAAATGCAAAAATTGAGGCTCCAACAGTAGATGAAATTATTAAGGATAAGGGTAAGGCCAAGTTAAACTATCAAAAAATAATAAGCGCCCTTGTAAATGAGGATGTTTTAATACCCATAAGCGGTGATTATATGCTACATGCCGATGTTTATAACAATATTATGGAAAAGGCCAAGGCTGCATGG
>JAAZPT010000379.1 GCA_012797085.1 Christensenellaceae bacterium
AGAATTAATCACTTAAACGAGCATTTGAAACTTAACAAAAAAGACCACCATAGCCGTCGCGGATTGTTGTTAATGGTTGGTAAGCGTCGTGGTTTATTAAATTATCTCTATAAAACAGATATCGAAAGTTATAGGGCTTTAATTGAAAAATTAGGCTTGCGTAAATAATTTTAACAAAGTTAAAACAAATTAGATGCGCAAAACGCAAGGTCGGCACGCATTTTGCATAGCCGACCTTTTGTATATATCACATAGATATATAGGTTTGTAATGTAATTGTTATTAAGAGTTGAGAAAAGGAAAGAAGAAACATAATGAATTTTAAAAAATATACCACCTCATTGGCTGGTAAAGAATTAACATTTGAATTTGGTAAATATGCACAACAATCTAACGGATCTGTTTGGGTACGTTATGGTGAAACAGTTGTTATGGTTAACGCTACAATGAGCGAATCCCCCCGTGAAGGTTTGGATTTTTTTCCATTAAGTGTTGACTATGAAGAAAAACAATATGCAGTAGGTAAAATCCCCGGTGGGTTTTTGAAGCGTGAAGGAAGGCCCAGCGAAAATGCAACACTTACATCAAGGCTTATTGATAGGCCACTTAGGCCTTTGTTTAACAAGGGTATGAGAAACGATGTTCAAATAGTTGCAACCGTTTTAAGCGCTGACCCCGATGCATCCCCTGAAATACCTGCAATGTTGGGTTCATCTATAGCTTTATGTGTTAGCGATATCCCATTTGGAGGCCCTACTGGTGCTGTTACTGTCGGTTTGGTTGATGGGGAGTTTGTTATTTGTCCTAATGCTGAACAATACAAAAACAGCAAACTTCATTTAACAGTATCCGGAACAGAAGATGCTGTATTAATGGTTGAGGCCGGTGCTTATGAGTTAAGCGAAGAACAAATGCTTGATGCTATAATGTTAGCCCATGAAGAGATCAAAAAGCTTGTTGCTTTCCAAAAAGAAATAGTTGCAGAAATAGGAAAAGAAAAACGCAATGTTCCTTTAGATGAAACAGGCGAAGATGTTATTGCTGCAGTAAGGGAATATGCTTACGAAAAATGTGAATATGTATTCCAAAGCTTTAACAGACATGAACGTCACGCAAGGGAAGAAGCTGTTAAAGCTGAAACAATGGAGCACTTTAAGGAACAATTTGAAGGCCGTGAAGCAGAAATTGCCGATGTTCTTTATAACATAAATAAAGAAATAATGCGCAACAAAATAATTAATGAGGGTATTCGCCCTGATGGTAGAGGTTTAACCGACGTTAGACCTATATGGTGTGAAGTAGGCGTTCTTCCTCGCACACACGGCAGCGCAGTATTTACTCGTGGTGAAACCCAGGCTTTAACCTTGACAACATTAGGCCCGGTAAGTGAAGGTCAAATTCTTGATGATTTAGGAGCTGAAGATTTTAAGCAATATATTCACCATTATAATTTCCCACCCTTTGCAACAGGTGAAGCCGGCAGGTTAAAATCACCCGGTAGACGTGAAATTGGTCATGGTGCATTAGCCGAGCGTGCTTTAGTTCCTGTTATACCCAATGAAGATGAGTTCCCCTATGCATACCGACTTGTAAGCGAAATATTGGGCAGCAACGGTTCAAGCTCTATGGCAAGCGTATGCGGTAGTACATTATCATTAATGGATGCCGGCGTACCTCTGAAAGCTCCGGTTGCAGGTTGTGCAATGGGCTTAATACAAGATAAGGAAACCGGTAAAGTTGCTGTTTTAACAGATATACAAGGTTTGGAAGACTTCCTTGGAGATATGGACTTTAAAGTTGCAGGTTCTATGAATGGAATAACCGCCATTCAAATGGATATAAAAATTAAAGGCATAAATAAGGAAATTCTTGCTCAAGCATTAAAACAAGCTTTAGATGGTAGGCTGCATATTTTAAGAATAATGCTTGAAACATTAAGTGAGCCCAGAAAAGAACTTAGTAAATATGCACCAAAAATTATCAGATTTACAATTAATCCTGAAAAAATAAGGGAAGTAATTGGACCGGGTGGAAAAATGATTAATAAAATCATAGAAGAAACCGGTGTAAAAATTGATATTGAAGATGATGGCAGTGTTTATATTTCAACACCTGATGCCGATGCTGCTGAAAAGGCAAAGAAAATTATAATGGGCATTGCAAAAGATGTTGAAGTAAACGATGAGTATATGGGCAAAGTTGTAAGAATTATGAGCTTTGGTGTTTTTGTAGAGTTGTTGCCGGGCAAAGACGGTATGTTACATATATCCAAATTGGCTGACCATCGCATTGAAAAATGTGAGGATGTAGTTAAAGAAGGAGATTTACTACCGGTAAAAGTAACAGATATTGATGCTCAAGGTCGTGTAAACTTAATCCGTACAGATATAGACTATTCTTCAAAAAAGGATTCAAACCAAAAAAACAACGATTTACCTAAGCGCAGACGTCCACCACGTCGCACATCAGAGGAAAATTAAAAAGGAACGTTAAAACGTTCCTTTTTAAAAACAATGAGGTATTCTAGTGTACGATAAAATTACATTAAAAAATGGAATTAGGGTTGTTGGGGAAAAATTACCCCACTTACATTCATGTACAATCGGCTTTTGGGTTGGTGTAGGTTCATCCCATGAACTTCCAAGCGAAAATGGACTTAGCCACTTAATAGAACATATGGTATTTAAGGGAACAATCACCAGAAGCGCAAGGCAAATAGCCGAAGAAATGGACGAAATCGGCGCTCATTTAAATGCCTTTACAGGTAAAGATTGTACTTGTTTTTATGCAAGGGTACTTAAGGAAGATATTTCTACAGCTATTGATATATTAAGCGACTTGGTTTATAACCCCAAATTTGATAAAGATGAACTTGATAAAGAAAGAGGGGTTGTGCTTGAAGAAATTGCAATGGTCGAGGACACTCCCGATGATCTTGCAGCCGATTTATTAAGTTTAGCACAATATGACGGCTCGTTAAACAAGCCTATATTAGGTAGCCATGAACTTATAAGCAAATATACTCAAGATGATGTACAAAATTATTGGAAAACTCATTATACACCCGACAAAATTGTTATATCTATAACAGGAAATTATGATTGGGATATGGTTTTAAATGAGCTGGGAGAAAAAGCCATAAACTTTAATAACAGTTCATCCGTTAACAGTGATTTCCCTAATAAACTTATAAATGAAAAAAGATTCCTGAAAAAAGAAATCGAACAAGCCCATATTTATTTAGGTTTTCCCGGTTTTGAAATAGGCAGCTTAAAAAGTTATACATTAAGTATATTAAGTGGTTTATTTGGTGGCGGTATGAGCTCACGCTTGTTTCAAAGAATACGTGAGGAATTAGGCCTTGCTTACTCTGTTTATACTTATACATCCAGCTACTTAAATATCGGTACATTTAAGATTTATGCTGGAACAAGTCCAAAGTCTGCTAATCGAGTAATAGATGAAATAAAAAACGAAACTTCCAAAATACTAAAAAACGGTATAAATAACAAAGAATTTTTAAGCGCTAAAACTCAGCTTAGAACCGATTTTGTATTTGGTTTAGAAAGTGCATCATCAAGAATGAATAGGCTTGGCAGAAGCGAGCTTATACTTAATAAAATAGAAGATCAGGAAACTATAATGAAAAATATTGCCACCATAAGCAAAGATGACCTTATGGAAGTAGTAAAATATGTTTTTGACTCCTCCCCGGCTATTGCTGTTGTAGGCCCTAACACAGATGAAATAGCATCAAGTTTAATATAGTATTTTTTAATAAAAAAATATATAATAATGTTTAAGGGGGTGTAGTATATGAATATAAAAAACAAATTAAAAAATTCTTTATTGCCCTACATTATTTTATTATTAATTATTTTTTCACTATTTTTTTACTTTGCTTTAAGTAACTTTAACATGGCACAACGAAAAGAAGATTATATCGCCAATCTTAACTTTATGTTTACAGCTGCAGAAAATAGCCAAACTCCTGTTTATCTATTATATAAAGATAAAAAAATCGAGCTTACACCCTTGGAAATTAAAAGAATTAAATTTTATATTAGTCAAGTTAAAGATATAGTTAATAAAAGGAATATGAAGGAATAGCCAACTGCATTTTTAGCCATTGATAAAGATAAAATTGAGCTTTATAAATTAAATGAAGAAGATGCAATTGTTGTTTTAGAAAATGAAAGTGGCCAATATGGCATAAAATCCAGTGCTAACAATACTTGGCTTTTTTTGGACAGTTTGGCTAAAAAAAATTAAAAGCAATAAAAAACCACCTTAAAATAAGGTGATTTTTTATTGCAAATCTTTAGCCTACTATAACCATAATAAGGCTAAGAATTATAAATGCTGTTGCTGAGATTTTTGTTATCAAAGCAAGGCGTGCATCCATGCCACGAGCTTTAGCTTTGCCGAAGAACGTTTCAGCACCTCCGCCGATGGAACCTAAACCTTGTTGCCTGCTTTGTTGCATTAATATAGCAATAATCATTACAAGGGCTGCAATAACCAATAAAATTCCTAATACAGTTTCCATACTACACCTCCAAACTTTGATAATACCAAATTAGAATAGCATATCATGATAAAAAATGCAATAAAAACATTAATTTATTTTTTGTCTTTCCTTACCCATGAATGCAACGCCTATTGTACCCGGTCCACAATGTGTACCAATTACCGGACCTACCATTTCCACCATAACGCCTTTTAATGTGGGTAGTTTTTCTCTGATCATATTTTCTACCCTTTCAGCATCCTCAATGGCATCAGCGTGTATAATAAGAATTTCTTGCGACTCCGGATTCTCAATATTTTCAACAACATGATTAGCTATTGAGCGAAGAGCTTTTTTTCTGCCCATTATTTTTTCAACAGGTTCAAGTTTACCTTCTGCATTTATACCAATAATCGGTTTTAAATCCAACACTGAGCCCATTATTGCCGCTACACTGCTAATTCTACCACCACGTTTTAAGTAAACCAAATCTTCAACGGTAAAATATACGCTGGATTTTTGCTTATTATCCTCAAGCCATTTAATAACCGTATCCATATCGGCACCTTCACGGTACAGCCTGTTTGATTCAAGTATAAGTAAAGTTTGTGGAGCTGAAATGCTTAAAGTATCAACAACCTCAAAGCGCCTTTCGGGATATTTTTCAAGCAATTCTTTTCTAGCTTCATAAATATTGTTTATTGTTGCACTTAGTTGGCTTGAAAAAGCAACAAACAAAAGGTCATTACCGGCTTTTAGTATTGGCTCAAAATAATCGATATAGCTGGCTTTTGGTAAAAGTGATGTTACCGGAACAGCTCCCGCACGCATTTTATCAAAAAATGCTTTTTGGTCCTCACCACGGCCTAAGTCCGGATAAAATTCTTCCCCATCAAGTACATAGGGCATAAAAACAATGGGAATATTGTATTCGTCCACAAACCTAAAGGGAATATCGCTATTACTGTCTGTCATGTAAATATACGGCATTTTATTTCCTCCAAATAATTGATTTTCGGACAATAAAAAATTGCATAAAAATATAAATTTGTCCATAACAATTTTATATTATTTATGCAAAAAAATCAATTAATCATCAAGAGTTTCAAAAATTTCAGGTAACGATGAAATTTCAGCCGGTTCCTCTAATATTACATCTGCGCCATGTTGTTCCAGTTCCTCTATTGTTCTGAATCCCCATTCAACACCAACAGCAATCATGTTTGCGTTGTTTGCAGTTTTCATATCAACATTGGTATCCCCTACAAACACACAATTTCTAGGATCTACATCCATTTCCTCACACATACTTAAAAGGTGGCTTGGGTTGGGTTTTAGCTTCATAGTATCTTCTTTGCCTTGTACTAAAACAAAGGTACCCTTGGGAAATAATGTGTTTATTATTTTTTTAGTGGCAAAATCCGGCTTGTTACTCAATACCGCCATTTTAATGCCACGGTTTAGCAAAACTTCAATGGCATCATATACTCCTGTATATGGTTCAGAATAATCAATTAAGTGCTCATCATAATATTCTAATGCTATTCGATGAACTTCGTGAGCCAATTCTGAATTGTTGCTTGCACGAATAGCACAGTTTAAAGAGCCATCACCCACAAAGTATTTATAATCTGCTTCATTTTGTTTAGGTAAGCTCAGTTTTTCCAGTGCATAATTATATGCATTAGCCAAGTCTGTAATTGTGTTTACAAGTGTTCCGTCTAAATCAAAGAACACAGCTTCTAATTTGCGCATTTTATTCTCCTAATCGCCTTTTAATTTACACTGATTGTTTTTATTTCATCTTCTTTAAGTTCTACATTTCGCCATGCATTAAACGGAAAAACCACTTGCCTTACATGTCCTAATACTTGCTTCCTTGTAATAGAGCCTATAATATGGCTGTCGTTTGAATTTGACCTGTTATCACCAAGTACAAAATATTCACCCTCGGGAACAACATAATCGTCAAAACTATAATTAGGCCTGAAGTCTAAATAATCCTCAGCATAAGTTATTCCATTAACTGTTAAATAACCATTGGAAACTGAAACGGTATCCCCCGGTATGCCAACTATCCTTTTAACAAAAAACTCTGATCTTTTAGGGTATCTACATGTAATAATGTCAAAACGTTCGGGTTCCCCAAGTATATAGTCATACTTGGTAACTATCATAATTTCACCATCTTGCAATGTGTTCATCATAGATCTGCCTTGAACTTTAACCGGTTCAAATATCAAGGCTTTAACTGCGAAAGCGATTATGACCGCTGCACCTAATGTTACTATCCATTCAAACAATTCGCGTTTCCAGCCTTTTTTCTCTTTTTCTTTCTTAACGGTAGAACTGTTGGAATTTTCTATATTATTATTTTCAATGTTCTCGCTCATTAATAATGCTCCTTTTTACCAACTAACAATTCAAATTATATAATAAAAAGTATATATTTACAAATTAAATTAAA
>JAAZPT010000380.1 GCA_012797085.1 Christensenellaceae bacterium
GTAATACCTAATGGTGTATGGCCCGTAATGCTTAGCCCCTTTAAAAAGGATGGAGCATTAGATTATGAAGGTTTGAATGATTTAATAAATTGGTATATAGATGCCGGTGTAAGCGGCTTGTTTGCAGTATGTCAATCAAGCGAAATGTTTGAATTAAGCCTTAAGGAAAGAGTTTCCCTTGCAAATAATACAATAGAATTTGTTAATGGAAGGGTTCCTGTAATAGCATCAGGTCATGTTTCATTTTTTATAGAAGAACAAATTGAAGAATTGTTGGCAATGTGTGAAACAAGCATTGATTCCCTTGTATTAATTACAAATAGATTGGCTAAGCAAGACGATAGTGATGCCGTTTGGATTAACAACATGGAAAAACTTTTGAAAGCATTGCCCTCCAATATAAAGCTCGGTTTATATGAGTGCCCATATCCATATAAGCGTGTTTTAAGTAAGGATTGTGTGAAAGCTTGTGTTGATTCAAACAGGTTTACATTTTTAAAGGATACAAGCTGCTCTATGAAAAGCATATCGGAAAAATTAGAAGTTATGCAGGGCTCAGGAATGAAGCTATTCAACGCTAATACTGCTACATTATTGGAGAGCCTTAAAATTGGTGCTTCCGGTTATAGCGGTGTTATGGCAAACTATCATCCTGAATTGTATGTTTATTTATGCGAAAACTTTAAAAAACATCTGGAATTTTCCGAAGTGTTACAAAGCATGTTATCGGCAACATCACTAATTGAGCTATTAAGTTACCCAACTAATGCCAAATACTACTTAAAAGAAGAAGAAAAAATAAACATTGAGCAATTGACTAGAAGGCGAATATCAGATAAAATATCAGATACAGAAGCATTACAATTGCATCAATTGAAAATATTGACTGATGATTTTAAAAATAGGATATTAAGTTATTCTAAAAACTAGAGCATTTTAGGAGGGGGAACATGAAAAAACCAAAAATATTGGTTGTTGGAAGTTTTGTTATGGACTTAATTGTTCGTTCAAAAAGGTTTGTTAATGCAGGGGAAACAATTTTAGGGGATGACTATAATACTGCTTCCGGTGGAAAGGGTGCAAACCAAGCTGTTCAAGCCGCATTATTAGGTGCTAATGTTAGCATGTTAGGTAAAGTCGGTGAAGATGCCTTCGGCAAAGAAATGGTAGAATCTCTAAACAAAGCCGGTGTAGATACAAGCATGGTTTTAAAAACCAACAAGGTAAGTTCTGCAATAGGCAATGTGCAAATACAGTCAAACGAGCAAGGTACTCAAAACAGGATAGTTGTTGTATCAGGTGCTAATATGACAATTACACCGGAAGAGGTTGCTTTCTTGAAAGAGGATATAAGCAACTTTGATATGGTTATTATGCAACTGGAAATACCCATGGAAATTAATGAGATTGTTGCTGAATATGCATACAATAAAGGTGTTCCTGTAATGTTGAACCCTGCTCCGTCTGCACCATTAAGCGATAAGTTTTTATCTCACCTAACATATATTTCACCTAATGAGCATGAAGCCGCCGACATAGTAGGCTTCCCTGTAACTGATGATGAAAGTTGTTTAAAAGCACTTAAAGCATTGCATGATAAAGGTGTAAAAAAGGTATTGATTACCCGTGGCTCCGATGGTGCTGTTTATAGTGATGAAAACGGTATAATATTCAGTAGTAGTGTAAAATGTGAAAAAGTGCTTGACCCTACTGCTGCAGGCGACAGCTTTATAGGTGCATTCTGCACAGCTACATGCTACGGCTTAACTGCCGAGGATGCTTTAAAGTTTGCAAACCACACTGCTTCAATTACAGTATCTCGCCTTGGTGCTCAACCAAGTTTGCCTACTGTTGCTGAGGTATTAGACTTTATGAAATCTAAAAACGTTGAAAACATTGAAAAGTTTTTAGTTTTAGAATAGAGGTATAGAATGAGTGCATTAAATATTTTTTTAGAAACAACAAAAAATGAAATTTTAAACACAATTAATAATATAGACGAAAAAGAACTTTTAAAAGCTGCTGATTTAATTTGGCAAGCGGAAGAAAAAGGCAATCGTATTCATATAACAGGCATTGGAAAACCAGGCCATATTGCCGGATATATAGCTTCATTGATGTCTTCAACAGGTACCCCAACATATTTTTTACATGGCACGGAAGCGGTGCATGGCTCATGTGGCCAATTAGTCGCCGGCGATATAGTTATATGTATATCAAATAGTGGTGAAACTGCTGAAATGAAATCTACTGCAATAGCTGTTAAAAATAATGGATGTAAAGTGATTTCTGTAACAGGCAACAATGATTCATGGTTGGCAAAATTTGGAGAATGCCATTTATTTGCCGGTATCACTAATGAGGGCGGCCCATTAAACAGAGCTCCAAGAACATCTATTTTAGCTGAAACTTTAGTTTTACAAGCTTTATCCGTTATATTGCAAGAAAAACGTAATTTAAGCCCTACAGAATATGTATTACGCCATCCCGGCGGTGCATTAGGTCAATTAAGGGAAAACGAAAAATAATTAAATATTGTTTGCATAAAAAAACACATCTTCACAGATGTGTTTTTTATTAATTTAAATCAACTTAAGCCTTGGCACTTGCATCTGCAAGGTTTGAAGCCAGGCTTTTTTTCTTTTTAACTGTGCGCCATGCATGCATTACCAGCGCCATTGCTATAACGCCGTAGCTTATAAACACACGGAAATATTCGCCTATAGCAGCATCACCCAACAAGTTTTTACCAGCTGCGGGAGCAACTATAAATAATGTATGGAATAATACACAGCCAAGCAGAGCTTGACCATTTGTAGCCCCTGCTATGGATGCACCGCCTACTAATATTGCTGCACCTGCATAAAGACCAACTTGCTCGTGAGCGCCATAGGTTTGGAAACTCCCCATGTTTTGAACAAACATTAACTGACCTATACCTGCTAATATTGTTGATATAATAATAGCTATTAACCTAACCCTGTTAACATTAATACCTGCAGCATTAGCAACAGTACCACTTTGCCCGACCGCCCTAAATTGTTGCCCTAACCTTGTTTTCATTATTACATAATTAAACAAGCAAAGTAATCCAATTAGTACATATGTGGCAACAGGTATTTTTACCATTGAAAACCAGTTTTTAAATATAGGGGTAAAGGATACCGCAACCATTAAAACTGCTATACCGGCAAGAGCAAAAGGTTTTTTAGTTTTATCTTTTTTATACAGATACATATAAGCTGCAATTAATATCATTATTGCTGCTAAAATATAAACTGCAAGATCGGGTTTAATTTGACCCAAGTTTTCAAGGGCGTGTTTTATTCCGTCCTTACGGCTTAAGTCCAATGTATTTGCTACACCGGTTGAACCCCTTATTACAAGGTTGGGGTTGCTTAAGGGAATTATGTTACCAAATATGAACAGGAATAATAGTTGATATAGACCGTTTGCAAAATAGCCCATTATCATGGAGCCTATCATTTCCTGACCCTTCATTTTGTTTAACAATAAACCGACAAGCCAACCAAATATACCTGCAATCGGTATGGTTAAGGCAGCAGCAAGTAAAAAGCCTTTAAAGCCAGGTACTCCCCACTCCAAAACCCATAATATTGCTATTTGGGCTCCCATTGCACCAATTGTAATCGCAAAGTTAATACCCATACCGGCAATAATTGGAATAATTAAAGCCAATACTATAAAGGCATTCCTTGAAATACGTGTAAACAGTTCAAATACTAAATAGCTTACTTGAAGGCCGGAAAACATCAAACATACTATACACAGTATTACAAAGGTAATAGTAACTGCATTGTTCCTTAAAATCTGGGCTATATCAAACTTTTTTACTTTATTCATTACCCTTACCTCCTGCCTTTGTAAGCGCATAAAGAATAATACCGTTAGATATTAATATACGCATAGTTTCAGATATTGTGCTTTGAGGTACAAGTTCATTTGCCACAGGCATACCTAATGTTAAAACCCCCTGGAATAGGAATGTACCAATAAGTACATGGGATATCTTTGCCCTTTGTGTTGATGCGCCACCTATTAATATTGCCGATGCGGCCACAAAACCCATTTGCCTCGGTGCGGTATACAGTTGCATAAAGCCATAACTTTGTGAGTATACTATAATACCAACAGCACCCAATACTGTACTTAAAACCGTACCTATAATTCTCATTTTATTTACGCTAATACCGGTTGCCTCTGCAAAACGTGGATTATTGCCTACCGCCTGCATAGCTATACCGGTTTTACTGCGACTGAATAACCACATGGCTAAACAGGCAATTATCATAAACAACAATAAGCCGGTAGGTATTGTTATTCCAAATATTTTAAATGATAAAAAGTTGTTCAATAAATGCCTATAAGAAGGCGTTAAGTTTATTGTTGTCCTTAAACCGTTACCCATGGGCCATTTCATTATCGGGCTATTGAAAGGTAATACTAACCAAGCTATACACATTAAACTTACAATTGAAAAACCAACATAAGTTGTAACTGCCATTTCACTACCTTTAAGCCTATTTAATAATAAAGCATATAAGTAGCCTAATACTAAAGATATGGCTGTACCAGCAGCAATTGCAAAGGCAAAACCGAACCATCCGCTAAAGCCATATTCTATACACATTAAACCGCCCAATAAACCGCCAATTATACCTATCGGCAAGCCTAAGTTCAGGCTTATGCCTGCTTGAATACCGGGCAACATTGCAAGTACAAGTATGCTGTTCATACCCATACGTACAAGGGTATCACTTAAAAGTGTTCTAAGGTTAAGATTAAGTGCCAATGAGCCTAAGCAAAGCACAATAAAGAACAAACCGATAATAATTCTTGGAACTCCTAAGCTTTTTACCAGACTATTATAAAACCAAACCACTAAAGCTAATAAAAACAAAAATATGCCCAATAAGAGTAAATTTTTGGCATTACGCATAAGTTTTGATCTGAAGTCAACATTGTTATCATTATATTTTATAAGCCTATCAAAACGACTTTCATAAGTTTCCCCGGATTGATAGTTTAAATCCAACAAAGTTTGTTTTAAAGTTTTCATGCTTTCCTTATCCATTTCCGGATAAACTTTCATAAGCACTGCCGTTAAAACTTCATAGGCTTCATCAACTTTTGCTTGCAAAGCATCAGCTTCTGCACTTTGAACAAAGGTTGACATATCAACCTCTCCATGAATGCTAAGAGGTTCTTCAACACCTTCTTCAATAGAAAGGGTTTCTTGAACTTCTTCCTCTACAGGGGCAATAAGTTGTTGTTGCTCGATAAAAAGTTCCTTTTCTTCTTCAACTTTTTTATAATACTCAACCTGAGCATTCTTTAGAATACCAGCCGCATTTAAAATTGGAGCATTATCAACCGTTGAATAATCAACACTTTGATAGCTGAGGTTTGCACGGGCATCCTTTTCAGCCTTTTCGGCAGCCTCTCGTCTTTGACTCATGCTAAGGCCTTCTTCCTTGGCTTTAACCCTTGCCTTTTCAACAGCTATTTTAACCATAGCTTCTACAGCACCCTCACCGGTATTAACCAACAAGGATCTTACTGTCATATCTGCAAGCAATTTTCTTGCATCTTCACTTGTACGTTTAGAAAAGCCAAACGCACTTGTAGCCATCAAAGCAACTGAAATTACAGCCAATATAATAGCAACTATACGTTGTGTTGTAAGCTTAATTTTCATTGCTATTACCTCCTTCTATGCTTCCCGGCTTAATACCGCTCATAGCCAAACCAAAATCCGCATCGCTTGCTTCAGGAGATAGTATATCTACCACTACTCCCTCAGAAACAACGGCTATTCTATCTGCAATAGACCTTAGTTCATTAAGCTCTGATGATACCATAACAATAGTCATTCCAAGTTTACGATTAAGTTTTGTTAGGGTTTCTAAAACAAGCCTTTTTGCACCAATATCTATACCCCTTGTAGGCTCAGATACAAACAGGAATTTTGGATCTAAAGCTAAAGCTCTGGCTATACAAACCTTTTGTTGATTACCGCCGGAAAGGGTACCTGTATGTTGAGCTGCTGATGTACAACGAATATCTAACTGCTTTATAAAATCATTAGCTAATTTATACACAGCCCTTGTGTTCATCAGTGAAGCAAAGCCTAATATATTATACAAATACTTGCCATTAACCTGTATCGCATTAAAAGCAATATTGTTTGCAATAGATTCATCCAATAGAAGGCCTACGCCTCGCCTATCTTCAGAAACCATAGCTACACCTTGCTTTAATACTTCTTTAGCATTATTTAATGGCAATTTTTTTCCAAACAGCTTTACTTCTCCTGTAGCTTCAAATAAACCCATTATTCCGTTTGGAAGGCCGATTTTTCCTTGACCCGCAAGGCCGCCTATTCCTAAAATTTCACCTTCCATAACCTCAAGATTTAAACCACGAACACGTTCACCCGGCATACTAACATGCAAATCTTTAATTTCCATAGCTATATTACCGGATAGTTGCTCTGTACGTTGTGGAGCCTTTGCAACATCATCACTTGCGCGGCCTATCATAAGCTTTGCAATATTAATAATGCTTGTTTCATTGGTTGGCATGCTTTTAACAAGCTTGCCATCGCGTAAAACAGTAACACTGTCACATGCATTCATAACTTCATCAAGTCTATGGGTTATAAATATAATTGCAATACCCTTTTCCGCAATGCTTTTCATAACGGAAATAAGCTGCTCTGCTTCTGACTCTGTTAAAACAGCAGTGGGTTCATCAAAAACAAGGAGTTTAATACCCTCTTTGTCTATCTCTCGGGCAATTTCTACAAACTGCATATACCCAACGGGCAAACCTTTAACCAATGTATGTTCATCAACGGACATACCAACAGCATCCAATGCTTTACGAGCATCTTGCTCCATGGTAGCCATATCCAAAATTTCCAAATCCTTACCAATTAATTTACTTATAATGTTGGGTTTGGATACTTCACGGTTAAGTTTAATATTTTCCGTAATGGTAAAACCCGGTATCAACATAAACTCTTGATGCACCATACCTATACCTTTAAGCATGGCATCATGAGGTGAGCTTATGTTTTGTTTTTCACCATTTATAAGAACTTCTCCCTGAAAACCGCCTGTATTATGTATCACAGGCATACCAAAAAGAATATTCATAAGCGTAGATTTGCCTGCGCCGTTTTCACCAAGCAATGCATGAATTTCGCCGGATTTAACCTTAAGTGATACATCATTAAGTACGGCGTTATCCCCGTATTGTTTAGAAATACGGTTCATTTCAAGCACATATTCTGCGCTCAATAGTCATACCTCCTTTAAAATATAGCCTGCCCCAATTAAATTGAGGCAGGCTATATGAGTTAAATAATCACATCAATTTTAAACACAATTATTTGTAATCGTTAAAGTCTACCGGTTGAAGTGTTACAAGATAGAAGTTTGCAATTTCTTCGCCGTTTGCATCTTTATATATTGTAAGGTCTGCACCAGGTAATGATTCGTTAAATATTGCTGTTAAAGCATCCGCATCGTTACGATCTGCAATATTGCCATCTATATAGTCTATTGCATAGTCTGCACCAACTTGTATAAGAGCCATATTTACAGGAGCGGGCCATGTTGAGAAACGACCTTCGGAATTGGTTTCTGCCAATTTAGCAGCAATTTTCTTAAGCATATCCTCTGAGCTGTATTGTAGTGCGCTTTCGCCTTCACTAATTAAGCCAAGTGAGGATGGGAAACCATGGAAGGGGCTTGGGCAGCACGGTTGTGGATAATATGCGTTTTCACCTGCAGCTAAAACAGCTGTTTGAAGTGGTTCTTGCATACCGCAGTTTGTTGTAAAGAAAGCAACTTTTTTGCCCGCATATTCTTCCATAACCTTTGGAACGTCTTCAAGTATAAATTGTTGTGATGCAGATACACCGGCTTCAGCTGTGGGGTCGGGAGCTGTGCGGTCAACCAATTCTATTCCCAATGCTTCAGCATTTTTAGCCAGTAGGTTGTGACGAGCAACTATAAGTTCCATAGCCATATGACGTGGGAAACTATAGTGAATTAAAACATCAACACCCCATTTATCCAGTGTTTCCATGATTAAGTCTCCTTGAATAGCTTCGTCAGCATACATTACAATGTCAGCTGCTTCTGAAATAACACCAGGATCTTCTTGTGGAACACCTGCGATAAGAAGAATGTCATCACGGCCCATTTCGCGAATCTTGTCAAATCCTGCTTTTGTGCCGGGAACTGCTTGGCAAACTATAATAGCTTTAACTGTAGGATCTGATGCGAAAGCTTGAATTTTAGAAACTGTTGTTTCTTGTTCTGCCATAAAGTTGTCCGGATATGTATCTGTAACAACTCTATCACCATATTTGGCTTTAGCAGCTTCAGCAGCACGGAATTCTTCCTCACCTTGTGAAACTGTACCAGTTAAAATTGCAATTTTTCCAGGAGCTTCATCTGCAAAAACTGTTGCTAATGAGAAAACCATAACAAGTGTTAATATTATGCTTAATATTTTTTTCATTTAACATACCTCCATAAAATTATATACAAAAATTTTATAATATTATTGGCTTTTTGTCAATTTTTTATACATAATGCCAGCTTAAAATACACTAGAAAAACATACAAAAAAACAAGCCTTTTAGGCTTATTTCCTTGTTTTTAACTTAATACTTTAACATTTTTACCTGTTTTTAAAAACTATAAATATACAAAATGAATATTTATTTTATTTTTTCAGCATTCAAAAAACCACCAAATACAGTTTTATATAGAATACCTAAATCCAATTTAAAATTCCAGTTTTCTATATACCAAATATCATACTCTATTCGTTTTTCTATGGAGGTGTCCCCCCTATAGCCATTAACTTGTGCAAGACCCGTTATACCCGGACGCACAAGGTGCTTAAGCATGTACATTGGTATTTCTTCTTTAAACTTATCTACATAGTGGGGAATTTCCGGCCTGGGACCGATAAGACTCATGTCTCCTTTTAGAACATTCCAAAATTGAGGAAATTCATCTATGCTTGTTTTTCTAATAAAGCTGCCGAACTTTGTACGTCTGTCATCCGTTGTAGTAGACCAAGCCGTATCATCCTTGTTGTTCACCTTCATTGACCTGAACTTGTACATATTAAATGTTTTTTTACCCCTGCCAACACGTTCCTGCTTATAAAATATCGGACCCGGGCTTGACAGCTTTACACCTATGGCAGCTATTAACATAATTGGAGATGTAAATATTATTAATGTTAAAGAACCAATTACATCAAATATTCGCTTAACAGACGCCTTAACAAAATCATCCAACGGAGTGGACCTTATATTAATAAGCTTTGTTTTTCCTATTACATCAATTGTGGGGTGAGCAGGAAAGTGCTTATGGAAAAAAGGTATTATAGATGCCCTTATGCCGTTTTTTTCACAAGCATGTATGATAGTTTCATAATAATGGCTATTATCAGCATCCAAAGCAATAATAACATTATCAATATTCCGTTTTTCCAACCAATGCGAAAATTTATCATATGTACATAAATGGGGTTTGAAGTTTTCTTTTTCCTCATTTGCAACAAAGCCGTATACTTTAAAGCCATAATGGGAGTTGTTTTTTAATGTATCTACATACTGTTTTGCTAATTCTCCATTACCTACAACAACAACATGCTTGAGGTTATAGCCTTTTTTACGGAAAAAACCTAAAAGCTTGCGTGTTGTTAGTCTTTTTACAATGATTGTTGTGGTGGAAATAATATAAAAAATGCTTAATGTTAAACGTGAAAAATCCGTTATTCTGGTAAAATATAAAAACGCAGTTAAAAAAACTATGCTGAAGCCGTTTAATATTATTACCAAGCTGATTTCTTTATATACACTGGATGTTCTAACCCTATTGTACATATTAAAAAAGTAATAAACCACCAACATACATACTGCATAAGCAAGTGCAGCCTGTATATAATAAGTACCCCAAACATTGTTTACATATACATTGCCGAAAGGATTATGAATAACATTAAAGCGTATGTGCGTAGCAAGAATATATGACAAAAAGAAAATTACCAACTCTATAAGTGCATTTAAAAAATTTAAATATCTTTGATTTCTTTTAAGCAAAACAAACCCCTCCATTATGCTTTATTAAGCTAATTATAACATAACAATAATAAAAAATCAGCAAGTATAATGCATTGCTTTACTTTGATTTCTTTGTTATATTAATATTAAATTCTCCTATAAAATTAAGAGGTATATTTATGAAAGAAAACGATGCTCTTTACAACTTTTATATACAAATACTACATGAGGAACTGAAGTTTGCAACAGGTTGTACAGAGCCCATTGCTATTGCTTTTTGTGCTGCAAAAGCTAAAGACCTTTTAGGCTCTATGCCAACAGAAGTGAAAATAATTGCAAGCGGCAACGTAATTAAAAATGCTAAAAGCGTTGTTGTACCTAATACCGGAGGACTAAGGGGTGTTTTAAGTGCAGCAGCGGCCGGTATAGTTGTTGGCAAACCTTGTTTAGAATTGCAAATTTTAAACGATGTAAGCGATGAACAAAAACAAGAAATAAGAGATTTCTTAAATAATAC
>JAAZPT010000381.1 GCA_012797085.1 Christensenellaceae bacterium
TAAAGGTAAAAATCCAAAAACAAAAAAAGACTATGTTAATGAAGTGTATAGTCCTAATAATGAAAACAATCAAAATAAGCAATACTTTTTTGATTATTTTGATTACAAGCAAAATTCTTCAAACAATAATATTTCTCAGCAAAATGATCAAGTGTATAGTGATTATAATAACCAATATTATGATAATCAGTACTACGATTATTTAGAATATAATAATCAACAAGATCAATACAACTATCAATATTATGATCAGTATGATTATCAAAATGCAAATTATTCACAGTATAATAACGATCAATACTATAACCAATATAGTGGAGATTATGATTACCGGTATAATAATTCTTACTATTATGATAATCAAAATTATGATGTGAATGATCAATATTACAATTACTATGATAATTCATATTACCAAGAAAATGGGAATGCAAATTACCAGGTAAATAATATTTCAACTAAAAAAAACAAAAAATCTAAAATAAAAAAATATATTTTTAGTTTTGTTATTATTTTAATAGCTGTATGTGTTATTGGGGCAGGTGGCTATTATTTTATGATATCTTCAAATGTAAAGCCTTATGAAAATACATTTGCGAAAGGCGTTTATGTTGATGGTATTAATTTAAGTGGATTAAGTAAGCAAGAGGGTCAAACTTTAGTTCAAAATCAATCAAAGCAAAAGAAAAACTCTTGGTTTGTAAACTTAATGTTTAACGGGAATCATGTTGTAAAAATTGATAGTAATACAGTTGGTATAGAATATAAAACAGATAAAGCTCTAGCAAATGCTTGGGCAGTAGCAAAAACGGGCGATATATTTCAAAAAAATGCAAAATTGGAAAGTTTGGCTAAAACACCAAAGCATTTTTATTCTATTCAGCCGGAAACTAAGATGGATGCAGTTGATACTATGCTTCAACAAATTAAGTCATCAGCATATATAGCTCCACAAAGTGCTTATTTAATTGAGTTTGATCCGAATGATAAAGAACCGTTTCATTTTCAAAAAGAAGTTCATGGTAGAACAATTGATATTGAAAAAGCAAGACAACAAATTATTTTAATGCTTCAAGATATGGTTTCCGGTGAGGTTGTTTTAGAGGAAGTTCCAATTCAGCCGGATATTACTCTAGATATGGTAAAAAAGAACTATACTTTGCTTAATAGAACTTCTACGCCAATATCTGATAGAAGTACAGATAATAGGGTAGATAATATTAAGATAGCTTATAACATGTATAATGGTATGGTTTTAAAACCCAATGAAAAATTTAGTTTTAATTCTATTGTTGGAGCCAGAACAGCGGAAAGAGGTTTTTTAGAAGCTATAGAATATGCCTATGGTGAAGAAGTTGTTGGCTATGGTGGTGGTGTTTGTCAAGCTAGTACAACAACTTACTTAGCTGCTATACAATCGGGACTGAAAATAATATCAAGGGAGGCACATTCTCAACCGGTTTCATATACGGAATTGGGAAAAGATGCTACGGTTTTTTATTCAAAAGGCAGAAATATTGATTTGGTTTTTAGAAATAATACTGAACATAACATTTATATTACAGCAAAGGTACTAACAGACCCCTATAATAAAAATAGGCTATTATCTGAAGTTTCAATTTATGGGTATTCTGAAGGAAATGTTCGTTATGAGCTTGAATCTAAAATAGTAGAAACTTTGTTGCCACCGGAAGAACCGGAAATAATTAAGGATAAAGAAGCAAAATATGTAACATATGTGGATCAAGAGTACATAGTGCAAAAACCAAAAGAAGGTTATATTGCTGAGACATATCTTTCAAAAATTGTAGATGGTATAGAGGTGAGTCGCACTAAAATATCTCGCGATGTATATAAAGCTAAGCCTAAAAGAATTTATGTTGGTATAACAGAAAGGGAATAGTTATACTATCAATAAATCTGCTATAAAAATATAAAAAAGGAGTAATTATGCGAAAAACTAAAATTATATGCACATTAGGCCCAGCATCCGATACTGCTGAAACCATCCGTGCCATGATAGAAGCAGGTATGAATGTAGCTCGCTTCAATTTTTCTCATGGCACACAAAAGTCTCATTTGGAAACATTTAGAACATTAGTTAAAGTTCGTAATGAACTTCAAGCTCCTGTTGCAACAGTTCTTGATACAAAAGGACCTGAAATAAGGATTAAAACTTTTGCTGAAGGTAAAGTAACTTTAGATAAGGATCAAAAATTTACTTTAACAATTAATGAAATTGAAGGAACAAAAGATGCAGTTTCGATTACCTACAAAGACTTACCAAAGGATATAGCTGTTGGATCACCAATACTAATTGATGATGGTTTAATTGAGTTACTTGTTGAATCTAAAACCGATACAGATATTGTTTGTAAGGTTGAAGTTGGAGGTATGTTATCTAACAGGAAGGGTATAAACCTACCAGGAACACGTTTTTCCATGCCTTATTTAAATCAATACGATTACGATGATATAGTATTTGGAATTAGAACCGGATTTGATTATATTGCAGCTTCCTTTGTTAGAACTAAGGAGGATGTGCTGGAAGTTAGAAAAATTCTTGATGAAAATGGTGGTAGACATGTTTCAATTATTTCTAAAGTAGAAAACGCCGAGGGAGTTGAAAACATTGATGAAATAATTGAAGTTAGCGATGCTATAATGATAGCCAGGGGAGATATGGGTGTTGAAATTCCCTTCGAAGAAATTCCGATGCTTCAAAAGAAAATAATAAAGGCAACCGTAAAAGCAGGTAAACCGGTTGTAATTGCTACGCAAATGTTAGAAAGTATGAGTGTCCACTCAAGGCCAACAAGGGCTGAAACTAATGACGTTGCAAATGCAATATACGATGGAACAAGTGCCACAATGTTATCTGGTGAAACTGCAAATGGAAAATTCCCGGTTGAAGCTGTAAAAACAATGGCAAAAATTGCTTTACGTGCTGAAAAAGATATTAATTATAAAAAGAGATTTTTTAATGCCTCTGTAGAGCAAAATGCCCACGATATTACTGATGCAATTTCTCATGCTACTTGCCTAACAGCTTATAACTTAAATGCAAAAGCGATAATTACTGTTACAGAGCTTGGTGGTACGGCCAGAATGATTAGTAGGTTTAGGGCAGATATTCCAATTATTGCATGTACACCTAACGCCACAACATTAAGGCAATTAGCTTTATCATGGGGTGTTAGAAGCATAATGGTTGGAGAAGAAAACGTTACAGATGTATTGTTTGAATCTGCTGTAAATGCGGCAATACACGCAGGGGCAATAGAATATGGAGATTTAGTAATATTAACAGCCGGTGTTCCATTAGGAGTGTCCGGGTCTACTAACTTGATAAAAGTTGTTCATGCAGGTGAATAATTAACTTAATTATTTTTAAAATTCAATATAGATTATCTAAAACAAGCTCTCTACAAAGAAAGAGCTTGTTTTTTAGATATTAAAGAATATATAAGGCTCTTTCAATTGACATTTTAAAGATCTTGTTGTTATATTATATATAATAATAAAGGAGGTAAGACTAAAATGTTAAATATAGGAATATTAGGTGCTGGTACTTGGGGAATGAGTATTGCAAAAATGTTATCTGAAACAGGTAAAAATGTTCAAGTTTGGTCAGCCTTACCTCAAGAAATTGAGTTTATTAGGGAGAATAAAAAACATCCAAATTTAAAAAATATTATAATTCCTAATGAAATAACTTATACAATAAATATTGAAGAATTATGTAAAAATAAAGATATTATTGTGTTTGTTGTACCCTCAACATTTGTACGAAGTACAGCAAAAGCTGCAAAGAACTTTGTTCCTAAAAATCAAATAATTGTTGACTTAGCAAAGGGTTTAGAATCTAATAGTCTACTTACTATGACAGAAGTTATAGAAAATGAATTGCACGCTTTGTCTCCTCGACTTGTTGCACTATCAGGGCCAACTCATGCAGAGGAACTTGCTTTAAGATTGCCAACTACAATAGTGGCCGCCTCAAAAGATTTGAAGGCCGCTCAATTTACTCAAAATGTATTTTCAAGCCCATATATGCGTGTTTATACTAATGATGATGTTAAAGGTATAGAAATTAGTGCAGCACTTAAAAATGTAATTGCAATTGCTGCTGGTATATCTACAGGTTTAGGTTATGGAGATAATGCCAAAGCTGCTCTTATTACACGTGGTATGGCAGAAATTACACGTCTTGGCTTAAAATTAGGTGGAAAAGTTTCAACTTTTACAAGTTTAGCAGGCATTGGTGACCTTATAGTCACATGTACAAGTCAACATAGTCGTAATAATAAAGCTGGTTTTTTATTAGGAAAAGGCTATACCGTTGAAAATGCTGTTAAAGAGGTAGGTATGGTAGTTGAGGGGTTGAATGCACTTCCGGCCGCTATTGAAATGGCTAACAAATACAAAGTTGATATGCCTATTTGTGAAACGGTATATTCTATTGTAAATGGGGAAATAAGTCCTAAAAATGCTGTAGATATCCTTATGGGACGTGAACCAAAGCATGAATATCAAGGTGACTTTAACAGTTCTTTCTAATAAAAATTACAAACAGTAAATTATTTTATTATTAGTATTGCATTTTTTTAAGGATGTGATATAATACTTTTGTTGTCTAAAAACAATATTAAGGGCTCGTAGCTCAGTTGGATAGAGTGTTTGACTACGAATCAAAAGGTCGCAGGTTCGAATCCTGCCGGGCTCACCAGTGTAAACAGCCACTTTGCGAGGTGGTTGTTTTTTTATTTTTGGATTTTGACCACCGTTTGACCACCGCGAAAGAATATTTCACTTAAATATTGTGTTGTTTTTTGACCACTCAAAAATCAAAAGGTCTTAATTTTGATGTTTTAGGAAATTTTTAATATGAATTTTGTTTTAAAATTGTTGGTTGATATAATCATTTAATATATTTGCATTTACAGCTAACTCTGATTGTTTTTCTTTTTCTTCGCTCAAGTGTGTATAAATTTTTAGAGTTGTTTCTGGATCACTATGACCCATCCATTTTTGTGCAGTTTTAATATCTACATTCGAATTAAACAGCATAGTGCAAAAGGTATGCCTTAAATCATGATGCCTAAAACTATGATTTTCCCACTTTTTAAATGCGTTTACTCCAGATTTTAATTTTTTGTTATACTCTCTTTTTGTTATACCGTTTATTTCTTCTTCAAATAATTTCATATATGATTCCCATGCTCTTTCGAATGTCGATAGGGTAGGGTAACTACCATTTTTATCCAAAAGCAAACCATCTTTATTTGCTATTGCTTCTTTTGCAGGTTTAAATAATGGAATAGTTCTTACACCGGCTTTTGTTTTAGTTGACGTTAATATTAGTTGATTTGAATTAAAACGAATTGCCTTATCTATGTTTATAGTATTGTTGTCAAAATTAATGTTGTTATTAACATTAAAAGCCAATGCTTCTCCACGTCTCATACCGGTAAATAAACAAAAAGTAACAAAAGGGCCTAATCTATGATAATTAGTTAATTTGATTATTGTTCTTATTTCTGTTATATCAAGGTTCCTATGAGAACCTTTTTTTCCTTCTGGAGTTTTAATGTTTTTGCAAGGATTTCTATTAGTTATTTCATCAATATAAGCTGACTCGAACATTGCTGTAATAATTTGCTTGTTGATTCTAATTGTAGAAGCTGATTTCCCAATTAAAGTATTAAAATAACTCTTTATTATTGTTGGGTATATATCAATTA
>JAAZPT010000057.1 GCA_012797085.1 Christensenellaceae bacterium
ACAAAATACTATAGTGGTTATTCCATCATTACATCCTGATGAAAAATTAATAAGATATGTAGATGATCTTATTAATAATAATATTAGTAAAATATTGGTAGTTGATGATGGGAGCGGTGAAGAATATTCGTCATTTTTTGAAAAAATAAAAAAAGACAATGTAACAGTACTAACCCACGAAACAAACTTAGGAAAAGGTGCTGCATTAAAAACAGCTTTTAATCATATACAAAATAGTTTAAAGGAATATGAAATAATTATAACTGCCGATTCTGATGGACAACATTCTGTAAGGGATGTTATTAAGGTCGCAAAATCTGTACATCAAAACAAAGATTCTCTTGTTTTAGGCACAAGAGATTTTAACCAAGAACATGTACCTTTTAAAAGTAAAAATGGAAATAAAATTACTACTTTTGTTTATAAATTGTTATATGGTAAATATGTTCCAGATACTCAAACCGGCTTACGAGGGTTTAATAAAAAATATTTGAAAAATATGAACGAAATTAAAGGAGATAGATTTGAGTATGAAATGAATATGTTGATTTATTTCTCTCTTAATAATTTTCCTTTAGAATTTGTTGAAATTGAAACAATTTATGAGAACAATAATACAGGCTCTCACTTTAAACCTTTTAGGGATAGTTTTAAAATTTATAAAGTAATATTTTCGAATTTTTTTAAATTTATTGCCAGCTCTTTGTTTACAACAGGTGTTGATTTTTTAGTATACGCCTTATTAATTACAACATTAGAGAACACTGGTATTGGAAAAGTTACTTATATATCAATCTCTAGTTATACAGCAAGGCTTGTGTCTTCAATAGTTAATTATACTATAAATCATAAATATGTTTTTAGCATGACAAGTAGCAATGTTTCAAAAAAACAATCTTTAATAAAATATGCAATTACTTGCTTGTTAATAATAAGTCTTTCCAATTTATCAACAATATTTATTAACAAATTCTTAAATATTAATGAATTAATAGCAAAGCCAATAAGTGATGTAGTTTTATTTGTATTGAGTTATTTTATACAAAGAAACTGGGTTTTCGCAAATAAAAAAAATTAAGGAGATTACGTTGGAATCTATATCAGCAATAATAGTTGATACTACTTACCATAATGAAAACAACAACTATTCTGTTTTACGTGTTCTATATAATGATATAGTTACTAATGTTGTTGGTTACTTGCCACAGTTTATTTCGAACGAACAAGTAACCTTTTTTGGTGAATGGATTGAGCATAGTTTATATGGTATACAGTTTAATGCAAAAAGCTATGAAATAGAAACACCAGATACCATTAAAGGAATTGAATCTTTTTTGGCATCCGGCATAATAAAAGGGATAAGATCTTCAACTGCAAAATTAATTGTAGAAAAGTTTGGGAAAAACACTTTTGATGTTTTGGATAATGAGCCTATAAAACTTTTGGATATAAAAGGTATTGGGCAGAAAAGATACACTTTGATAATGGAAAGCTATTATGAAATTGTTGGTATTAGAAATGTTTTAATTACATTACAAAAATATGGTTTTTCAACTTCAATGAGCATTAAAATTAGTAAATTTTACGGTGAAAACACGCTGAAAATTTTAAAATCTAATCCATATAGATTAATTGAGGAAATTGAA
>JAAZPT010000382.1 GCA_012797085.1 Christensenellaceae bacterium
CTCCAAGCCCCTATTGTGATGAATATTTTGAAGTATTAAAGGGTAGAATAAGCTATATTGAAACATCGAGGGGCTGCCCTTACAGTTGTGCTTTTTGCCTATCAAGCCGTTGTGGTGGTGTAAGATATTTTGACATTGAGCGTTCGAAAAAAGAAATATTGGCTTTAGCAAATAGCGGAAGCAAAACTATAAAATTTGTTGATAGAACTTTTAATGCCAATAAAAAAAGAGCGAATATAATTATAAGCTTTTTAAAAGAAAACTATGGTAAAAATATACCTACAGATGTATGTTTTCACTTTGAAATTGCCGGTGATATACTTGATGATGAAGGGATTAACCTTTTAGGCTCATTGCCTAAAGGTTTTGTGCAGTTGGAAATAGGTATGCAAAGCTTTAATGAAAAAACATTAGCTGCAATAAACAGAAAAACCGATTGTAAATTGCTCATAAACAATATATTAAGACTTACCGCCTTTAACAACATGCATATACATATAGACCTTATAGCCGGCTTGCCTTATGAAGATTTAAGTAGTTTTAAGAATAGCTTTAATATTGCTTATAGTTTAAATTCTCAAATGCTTCAGTTGGGCTTTTTAAAGGTATTATATGGTACAGCTATGTCTGATTTTCCTGAAAAATTTCCGGCTTATTATTCTAAAAAGGCACCTTATGAAGTAATAAGCACTCCTTGGCTAAGCCCTGAGGATATTGAATTGTTAAAAGCTGTTGAAGATAGCAATGAAAGGCTGCACAACAGTGGTCGCTTTAAAAACACGTTAAATTATGTACTTAAAGCAAGCGATTTAACCCCCTTTGACCTGATGAAATATATAGGCAAAAAACTTTACCCCTGCCATGGTATAAGCCTTGATGAATATACCGATAGATTCATGTCGGTATTAAAAGAGTTAAAAGGAATAGATGCCCTTGAGCTTAGAGATAATATGCTTATAGATAGAATAAGTACAAACTCTTCCGGCAAAATACCAAAAAGCTTGGTTGTTTTTGATAAAAGATTTAAAAAAATTAAGCATATTTTAAACAGAAGTGAGGATACTGTTTTAATTCCTAATGTTAAGCGTTTTATCGGTATATTATATACTCAAAATAAAATTGTATATGTTGATTATGTTGACCCGAAACAGGATGAATTTACACTAAACTATATAGATTTAAGACAGTTTGAGGCAGAGAATGAAAAAAGATGATAAAACAAATGCTATAAGGATGTTAGAGCAAAAAAAATTAAAATTTGAGATATTTGACTACTCAAATTCCGATGCTATAAGCGGTATGGAAGTGGCTGAATATTTACATCAAGACCCAAACATGGTTTTTAAAACTTTAGTAAGTATTGGTAAAAGCAACAACTACTACGTTTTTTTAGTACCCGTTTGTAAAGAGTTGGATTTAAAAAAGGCCGCAAAGGCCGTTGATGAAAAAAATATTAGCATGGTTAAATCTAAAGAATTATTGGGTTTAACCGGTTACATACATGGTGGTTGCTCACCTATCGGGATGAAAAAGTTCTTCAAAACAACAATTGATATAAGCGCGAAAAACTTTGATGAAATTATGTTCAACGGAGGTAAAATTGGCATTCAAGTTAAAACCGCTTTAAATGAATTAGCAAAGATAATAAGCTTTCAAATGAAAGATATAACATAATTTATCTATATTTATTTGCCAATTCACTAATTTTTTTTAATCTATAATTAATGCCGCTCTTGCTTAAAGGCGGCTTCATTTTTGCTCCTAATTCTTCTAACGAAGCATGGGGATTATTAAGCCTTAACTGGGCAACATCTTTCAATTTTTTAGGAAGATCTATGTTTTTGCTTTTTAAAAAGTTTATATCCGCAATATGTTTATCAGAGGCTTCCATTTGTTTATTTATATTGGAGTTATCACAATTCATGGCGCGGTTTATTTGATTAAAAATCCCTTTAGTTATAACAGTATCTTCAAGATTCATGACTGCCTGATAAGCACCTATAAAGGCCAAAAAGTCCGATATTTCTTCATTCTTTTTCATATAAAGAACATATTTGTTGCGCCTTAAAACTTGTTTAAAGTCTAAATTTACAGATTTTGCCACCCTTAAAATTTGCTTTGAAAGCCTTTCGCTTTGTAATACAAGTTCTAAATGATAACCCTTTGTTGGGTTTTGTAAGGAGCCGGCACCTAAAAAAACGCCCTTTAAAAAAGCCCTTTTACAGCAACTTTTTTTGGGATAATATTTAGGATATGTAGAAATAATTTTAAAAGCATTGTCCGTTTGCTCTAACATGTTCAACATTTGCAATAAGGACATGGCCGCCTTACTGTCTATTGTTATAGTGTATTGATGTCTGCCGCCAAAACGTGGATGCTTTATTCGCTTAAGCTGAGGAGAAACCTTAAACATTTTGCGCACAAGGCTAAATGTACGCCTTGCAATAGGGGCTTGCTCAAATTTTAGTATTATAGCAAAATCCCCTTTGCCCCTTATTGAAAGGGTTCCCGATGTATTTACTAAGGCCGTTAACTCGCTTAAAGCACAACAATCCTTATCAATAACTTGAGTAGCAAGTTCAATTTTTACATCTGATGAAAAGGACATTTACCCCTCCATGGTTTTCCAAAGATTTTGCTCCAACTCTAAATCTCTATGGGTAACTGCAGTTGTATAACCCCTTGTGTTTAATTTTAGGTTAATATTTTCTGCGATAGCAACACTTCTATGGGCTCCTCCTGTGCAGCCTATACCTATTACAAGCCTGTTTTTTCCTTCATTTATGTAATGAGGAATTAAAAAAGATATCATATCCTCAAATTTTTGCATAAATTCCTTTGTTATATCGTTTTCAAGCACAAACTCTTTTACATCTTCATCCAAACCCGTATGCCTACCTAAAACCGGAATATAAAAAGGGTTAGGCAAAAATCTTACGTCAAAAACTAAATCACATTCCCTTGGTACTCCACGTTTAAAACCAAAGGAAATAATTTCAACCATAAGCCCTTGGTTTTCAGCCTTGTCGCTTAGTACAATTTCACCTATTTTCTTTTGAAGTTGTTTCGCTTTCATGTCGCTGGTATCTATTAAGTAATTAGCAGATTCCCTTAATGCACCAACTTGTTGGCGTTCCATTTTTATAGCCTCGGGAATGCCAATTGTTTTAGAGCTTAGGGGATGTTCACGTCTGGTTTCCTTATAGCGATTTAACAATGTTTCATCGCTGGCTTCTAAAAAAATAGTTTCTATTATATACCCTTGCATTCTGGCTTCTTCAATAATTTTAGATACGCCCTCTGCATCAAAAAGTGATCCGCTTCTAATATCTACAGATATGGCAACCATTGATGTTTTTAGCTCTATATTACTACAGGCTTCTAAAAATCTTGGTATCATAATAGGCGGCAAATTATCCACGCATAATACTCCCAAGTCTTCCATATGCCTTATTGCCATCGTTTTACCTGCACCGGACATTCCTGTTAATATAAAAGCTTTCATATAAATCTCCTATCCTCCTAAAATTTGAACTTCAGTATCTAAATATATACCTGTTTTTTGTAACACTATATTCCTTACATCCATAATAAGTTTATAATAATCATCTGCTGTACCGTTATTATCATTTACCAAAAAACCTGCATGTTTTTTACTTACGCTGCACCCACCTATCCTATAACCCTTAAGTCCACACTCATCTATAAGCTTAGCAGCTATATTATTTATAGGTCTTTTAAATGTACTCCCACAGGACGGTATGCCTATTGGCTGAGTTGCTATGCGTTTTGCCTTATACCCATCACCTAAAGCTTTTATAGCATTACTATCGCCTTTTTCAAGTTTAAAGCTTGCAGAAATTACAATTTCATTATTATTTTGTAATTTACTATACCTATATTTAAAATCAAGTTCTTCATTTGTACGAACAAACACATCACCATTTTCTGATATGGTATTTGCTCTTATTAAAACGTCTTTAATTTCGGAGCCATAGGCTCCGGCATTCATATATACAGCGCCCCCTATTGTACCGGGAATTCCCACAGCAAACTCAAGACCGGATAAGCCAAATTCCATAGCTTTTTGACTTAATAAAGCAAGGCTTGTTCCTCCTTGAACAATTAATATATCACCCTCTATGCTGATGTTTGCCATATTTTTTGATATTTTAATTATGACAGCATTGTATTTTTCGGGATAAACAAATATGTTTGAACCGTTGCCAATTATATGATATGGTAAACCAAATTCCTTTGCGATACTTATAGCATGTATAATTTGTTTTTCGTCACTGACATTAACAAGCGCAGTAACATTGCCGCCCAGTTTTAATGTGCAATACTTGGCCATGTTGGCATTTAAAACAATATCCTTTGTTTCTATAAGTGTATTAATTTTTTCATAGATTTTTTTACTTAACATACCTTATCTTTATGCTTGTAAAGTCTGCATACAAACTAATCCGTATATGAATATCTTGCAATTAAACGAGGAATATCTTTATATAAACCTGTTACATCGGCATAAACCCTATAGCTTTTGCCAGCCTCCCAGATTTTTTTTGTTTTGTTTTCCAACAATATTTTAATCGGTTTTTCCTCTGTGCCACAATTCATTATGGCAATTTGAGGTTCATGGGCAATAAACTCTTCAATTCTACCTATACAAACATATATTTGTGAGTTTTTAGCTCTTTGATTTATTGTACTTATTAGCTGAGCATAGTGAGCGTCATCCATTGCCCAAGCCTTTCTTGAATATATATCAATATTGGGAACATAATAAACTTTATAATTTATAATAGTGCTTTCCAGGCCCGGTTTTGATGCACTAAACGATATTATATTATCACCGATTTTATCAAACAAGGCAATAAAACTGAAGGAGCCGTCCCTATCAATATTTGTAATGTTTAAATCTGAATGGGGTGATTGCACTGATATATAGGCGCCAGGAATAGTTGATGCCCTAATTGTCATATAATCATAAGTACTTACAGATGAAATATCCGTTGCCAAATCAACAGGAATTTCCTGCTCAGGCCTGTTTATTGTAATAACTTTTGTGTTGCTGCGACAATATTGACTACGAACAGTTATTGTGAAGGTATTATCGCCTATGGGTTTCAGCTGGGCATTAAATACAACATTGCCATTATTTGCATTAACAAGGTCGCTATAATCTTCCCCGTTTATAGTTAAGCGGCTATTTTCTCTAACTCTAAGCTCTACATTATATAGAGATGTATAAACCGTATCTCTAAGTTGTATAGGGGCAAGGATATCCAAAGGTGAAAGAGGTATATCTATAGTATAGGTAACAGGTTCCAAGGGTTCCTGTTTGCCGCTCGTCTTTTTTAAGAAAGGCGTTAATGTAACTTGCATGGTTTCCTCAAGGTAATCCTCATAGGATTCGTACCATGTATAGTCGGCAACTTCAACGGCTGCATAACCGTTTGTTACAAGATAGGTATTATGCAGTTCCCTGATATAAATTTGTTCTCCCTCTTCACCGGGTATCATAATGGTATGGGCAGCCATATCCCCAAGCATTGATGGAATTATTCTTGCTTGTTTTTCCAAATTTTGGCTATCTAGCATAGCTTGCCTATATTTGATTAAAGAATAAGTACCATATGCCAAAACCGCAATTATTATTAAAACTAAAATAATACGCAGCAATTGGATTTTTTCTTCTTTTTCGGGTATAAAAACCTATCGTCTATAGGAATTTTTCTGTTTATTCTGTTTTGAAGATCATAGTTTTTATATTTTTCATTTTCAAAAGCGGCAATTTCCTCATCGCTAATAGGTTCATTATATATTTCTTCCTTTACTATGTTGGAAAACTCGCTACTTTTTGTAGGAATATTAACTTCTTTATTATCAATTAGCGGTTTAGGCGCAAAACCAACACGACCCCTATTTGCTGAGCGCCTGCGCTCGGCAACTTTTCTAAAGTGTTCTTGAGCAATTTTGCCATCTTCCTTTCTTTTACGAAGGTGGGCCATATCCTCTGCAAGAACATCTCGAGGGTCACGGTTGCTTAATTGTTCTCCATAGTCGTTTACTCTTATAACTTCCTTGTCGCTTACTTTTCCATCAAAATCCTCAAGCCATGAGGGTTCTTTGTTTACATTTAAAGGTAAAGGAGTACCGCAATAAAAGCATTTTTCTATTCCTAATCTATTCCATTTTCTACAATTAGGACAATTCAAATAAAATAACCTCCAATTTAATCATCAACAAGCCATGTGTTTGCTGAGTAATGCACTGCTTGATTATACCTTTCATTAAGCACAAGCTGTGTAGTAATATCCGCTATACCGTTAATAATTTTATCCGGTATGGTGCGCTGAAACTCTGAAACAGCATTTGCAGTTTTTACTCCATAAAAGCCGCTTATATCCCCTTCACCCAAGTAGTTTAAAGTATAGAGCTGCTTTTGTAATGCCGAAACACTATCCCCACTATTGCCTGCACGCATTGTTGTAGCAATATTATCGGAATATGTACCATAACCCAGTATTTGGGATTTATCTATAGGATATTGATTTCGCTGAACCTTATCGGGATTATTACCTTCAATAACATTGACAATGTAACCCGATTCACTATTGCCGCTTACAAATTCCACCAAAGCAACATGGGCTGTATTAAATGTACCGTCATAGCTTAAAAACATAAAATCGCCACTTTTGGGTATATAGGAGTTCAGGGTTATTCTTTCACCGGTATCCTTATACCATTGATAACCCCAATCCGGTATGTTACCATTTCTATTAACATAGCGACCTTTTTTTATAAACCAGTCTCTACCGACATTACGGCTTGTGTAATAAGGGTAAATGTTGTTTAAAAGATCTGTATCATATATGGAATCAGCCCTTGAAACACACCAACAAATAAATTCGGCACACCATTGAGCTTGAGGATCGTTTGCCCATATACCATACCTTGTTGTACCATCACTTTGCTCACTATAGCCAATTTCGCCGGCAGCAATTTTAAGCACATTCATAATGCTGTCAGGAGTATTCTTTGTATAGTTAATATTCTCATCAGCATAAGCAAAATTAAATGTTAAAAATACTATTGTTAAAATAATTATTAGTCGTTTAATATTAAGCCCCCCTAATCTACGGAAGAAAAGCTTTCTATCCCTCTAAATATTTCAAATTCCCTTATATCCCTTACTGTAGTAAACATTTTACGGGTAAGTATTGCGCCTGTTGCATAAAATAACGGTATAAAGGGAATATCCTCTGCAAACTTCCTTTGTATATCCTTAGCTGCATAAGCAAATTCCGACGGATTTTCTTTACGCCTGTAAGCAGTAAAAAGTTCATCCATTTGATTGCTTCTATAGCGGCTATAATTACCATTTTTGACATTGGAGCTAATTAATAAAAAACCCGGATCTGGTGCCACATCCATTTGAAAAGCAACAATGGCCATATCGATAGAACCCGCCTCTAACCTCGGTTTAAGATCTGCCATAGTAGTTAGCTGTATGTTTACACTAATTTTTACTTTAGCAAGCATTTCCTTTATGCTGTTGGCAATTTCATAACGCACGGAGTTAATTGGATCCTCATATACGGCAAGGCGCAATACAAGGTTTTTTGTTTCGCCCTTTTCATTTATTATATCAAGGGTGCCATTATCATCCATATCGCCCCAACCGGCCTCAGCGAGTAATTGTTTTGCTCCCTCTAAATCGTAATCATAATAGCTCTCCATATCTTCATACATCCATGTGCCCGTTTCAAAGGGAGTATATGCCCTTATGCCCATGCCCATATACGCTCTTGACATGAGGCTGCGTAAATCCAAAGCTTTAAGTATAGCCTTACGTACCCTAACATCACCTAACGGAAAAGATTGATGATTCAGCATTAATGTTTCAAGTTGGTTTGTTCTGTAGCTTATGCTCAATGATGAAATTCCGCTTTTATATTGAGCTGCTGCAACAGACCTTGTAACTGCAGTGTCTATCCTGCCATATTCGTAGTCTGTAATTAAATCCTTATTGTTCGAATAAAAGCGAATCATTATACTTTTAACTTGAGGCTCGCTTTGCCACCAATTAGGGTTTACCTCCAGCCAAATATCTTGAGCGGGTGTAAAGTTTTGCACTACATAGGGTCCTGAGCCTACTGCATTGGGTGTATTTACCATATCCGCCTTAACAACAGGGAATGTAAGAGAATATAAGGCCGCATAGTATGCCCTTTCTGTAGTTACAGTAAGGTTCATAGGGTCTTCCGCTTTGAATTCCTTTATTAAATAGCGCATGTTTTGATAGAAACCCTTATCCTCAAGGCCGTCATTTTTTGCAGTTTCAAGAATAAAGTTGCCGCTTGCCGCAATATCATATGCTGTAAGGGGTGTTCCGTCAGAAAACCTTAAGTTTTCTCTAAGTTCAAACTTTAATGTTTTGCCACCGTTTACTACAGTATATTCCTTTGCCAAATAAGGTTGTGGCATTCTGTTATCATCTATTTTCATAAGGGATTCATACACTAAGTTATAAATACTTACCATATCCCTTTCTAAAGGCATAAGGGGCAAAAGCTGTGTTGTTTTAGTTGATACCATGCCCACATCAAGGGAAGACTCTACATTTTCAGCAAAAGCCGCACCTGTAAATATAAAGCATAGGGCTAAAAATATGCTAATTGTTGATTTGAGCATCTTCTCTAAAGTAAAGTGCATCGTAAACTGCAAAAGCATCTGTAACCCTCCTTACATATTGTTTTGTTGGCCCTTCAGGCATATTTTCAAGTTTAATTTTATGTCCATCTTCACTTATTGCCTTATCTGAAAGCCAATTCCTAACTTGGCCCTGGCCTGTATGGTAGGCCGCAGTAGTTAATATGGGATCACCATTGAACATATTTGATAAAAAATTTAAATACCAACATCCATATTCAATATTGGTTTCCGGGTCGGCCATCATATCAAAAGCATATAGTTTATCATCAAGTTTTGTGGAAATCCAATCGGCGGTATCCGGCATAAGCTGCATAAGGCCTAGAGCGCCAACACTACTTACAGCATCCGCCCTAAAACTGCTTTCATTTTTTATTATAGCAGATACATAGGCCGGTTGCAGATTATACCTTATAGCTGTTTGTACAATACTGTTCCTATAATACAAGGGGTGATTATTAACTATCCTTTCATGCTCTTTCCTTTTAGCCGTTTGGGAGCTTACAATATAGGCATTTAATGAAAATATTATTGCACCGGTCAATATGTTCAATACTATTAAAATCAAGGCTATTCTTTTAGTTGCTTTGGGTATTTTTTTTGCCTTTTTAGGCTTTTCTATCTTTTGTGGCTGTTTTTGCAATAATGGGTTTGGGTTGTAATCATAGTTGTTTGGAACATAATCTTGTATATTTAAATTATAATCATAATTATAATTTGCATTTTTTGCCTGAACAACATGCTCATGAGGGAAACGATGATAAACCTTTAAAGGTCTATAAGCTCGTTGATACTTCGGTTTTTCCGTATTTGTTTTCTTTACCCTGTTATTAAAAGTTTGACTGTTTTCCTCAATATAATCAACAAACCCATCTTCATTTATTATAGGACTTTTAAGGCCCTGTCTTTTTGCAGGCAGGCTTAATTTATCATCAACATAAAGCTGCCTGTTTCTTCTTCTTGGCCTATTGTTTTGATCCATTAATACCTTCCTTTACAATATTTATAATTGCCTCCACTTGAGCTTGTGTGTTTTGAAAACCATAAGATGTATCTACAAGAAAATCCGACAATTCCATTTTCCTTTGCAGGCTCATTTGTGAATCTATTCTTTTTATAGCTTCTGTTTTGCTTAATTTGTTGCGCTTTACCAACCTTTCAATTTGAATTTGCCTTGTAGTATGGCAACATATAACAAAATTGGCCAAGTTTTCCATATTGGCTTCAAAAAGCAATGGAATTTCAATAGCAACCATAGGGCAGTATTGTTGCTCAAGATTATGTAGTTCATCTTTAATGGCCTTATATATAATTGGATGTAGTATATCGTTCAGCCTTTGCCTTGCTGAACTCTCGCTAAACACCAGTTTACCCATGGCTTGTTTATCTAAACTTCCATTTTTTATATATTCTTTACCAAAAGCAAGCTCAATGGCAGTAAGAGCCGGACCCTCTTTACTTGTAAGGCTATGGGATATTTTATCGGCATCCAATGTTTTAATATTGTTGTTTTCAAACACCGATGCGCAAAAGCTTTTGCCACAGGCTATACCACCTGTAATTGCCACTGTTACCATAATTTACTTTGCATCGAACCAACTTTTACCTACCCCAACATCGGCAACAAGGGGTACTTTTAGCTTAACGATGTTCTCCATTGTGTTTTTAATCAGCTTTGAAAGCTCATCAGCCATGTTTTCAGGACATTCAACAATTAATTCATCATGAACCTGTAATATAAGCTGAGCCATGGGATAATCATTTTGTAAAATATTATATACACTCACCATGGCAAGTTTTATAATATCGGCAGCTGTGCCTTGAACAGGTGTATTCATGGCAACACGTTTTCCAAAGGCTCTTATATTGGCATTTTTATGTGAAAGCTCCGGCAACTCCCTTTTGCGGTTAAAGAGAGTGTATATTGCCCTGTTTTTAGTGCCCTCTTCAACACATTTATCCATAAAGACCCTTACACCCGGATAGTGCTCAAAGTATTTAGACATAAAGTATTCGGCTTGTTTAATGCTTATTTTTGTATTACGAGCTAAGCCAAATGTGCTTATTCCATATATCAAACCAAAGTTTACCGCTTTTGCATTGGAGCGCATTTCCCCTGTAACCATATTAAGGGGTACATCAAAAATTTCTGAAGCGGTACGAGCATGAATATCCTCATTGGAGCAAAAGGCATCTATCATGGCCTCATCATCACTTAAGTGGGCTAAAACCCTTAACTCTATTTGAGAATAGTCCGCATCAAGGAGCACATGCCCTTCTTTGGCTATAAAGGCGCGCCTGATTTCCGCCCCTTCCTTTGTTTTAATAGGTATGTTTTGCAGGTTTGGCTCAAGGCTTGATATTCTACCTGTTACTGTACCTGTTTGGTCAAAGCTGGTATGCACCCTTGGCGTTTTGTTTGTTAGCCTTATAAGAGCATCTATATATGTGCTGTTGAGCTTGCTGAACTTTCTATACTTTAATAACGGCTCTATTGCCGGATGTAAACCCTCCAGATTTTCAAGGGTTTCAGCATCTGTACTATAACCGCTTTTTGTTTTTTTACCCGGAGGTAAACCAAGTTTTTCAAACAATACTTCTTGCAATTGTTTTGGACTATTCAGATTAAAATCATTAAAGCCTGTCAACCTATAAACTTCGTCTTTACAGAATTCAATTTCCCTTGTAAACTGCTTGGATAAATCCATAAGCACATCTCTGTCAATTAAAAAGCCTAATTGCTCCATGCTATGAAGTACACGGGATAACGGAAACTCCATGCTTTCTACAAGGCGAAGCATGCTTTGAGAATTTATGTTTGAAAACTGTTCTAAAGCCAAAGCATACAAGGCTTTTGCATTAGCTTCTTGGGGTAATACAAGTTTTTCTAAACTTACTTGGTTAAGGTTGGACTGTAGTATATAGGCGGCAATCATAGTATCCCAAACACAGTTTTTTAGTATCGGTAAATTAAATTTTGAGCACTCATTCAAAAAGTTTTTTTGTCCATGCAATATAAGTTTCGTGTTTGCAATTGAGCCTACAATAATTGAAAAAGCTACATCAAAGGGTAAGCCTTCGCTTATCATATCTAATTTAATACCTACATCGGCATACACTCCGTTTTGTGTATACAAGTTTATTCTATCAAAATTAGGGCTAAAGTACAATGCAAGGAAGCTTCCTTCTTCTATAGCATTTGTAAACTTTTGCAAAGACTCTTCATCATTTATAACAATGTTTGATTCTTCTTTAGGCATTGCATTGGGTAATATTTCCCTTTTGCCTAAAAAGTCTTTTTTAACTAAGGCCCAATTACCAACATCTTCTTGAATCGGTTTAGCCTTGCTCTTAATATCCAATTTGATTTCGGGCATTGTTACATCTAAATGACCATATACGCCATCATTTGAAAATAAACCCTGTATTGTTTGTATTACCCTATTTAAATTATATTTTTTAAGCTCGTTTATTCCGTTAGGTATAAGGCTTATATTTTGATGACTGAAATCTATATCCAAAGGTACCGTGCAAATAATTGTAGCAAGTTTTTTTGAAAAAATTGCAATTTGCTTATTCTCTTGCAAGCGCTCACCAAGCTTGCCCTTTATATTATGAGCATTATTAAGCACATTTTCTATGTTTCCATACTCTCCAAGCAGTTTTAGAGCGGTTTTTTCACCAACACCGGGCACTCCGGGAATATTATCGCTTTTATCGCCCATGAGGCCCTTAAGGTCTGTAATTTGGCCTGGGTCTACTCCATAGTTATCTTTAACACCTTGAGGATTTAAAAGTAAAGATTCACTTATACCTTTTTTAGTTATAAGCACTTGTGTTTTATCATTAACAAGTTGAAGGGCATCCCTATCCCCTGTTAATATTATTGCAGGAATATTGTTGTTATTAGCAATATGAGCAGCAGAACCCAAAAGATCATCCGCCTCAAAACCCGGTTGGGATATAACAGGAATATGCATAACTGTAAGAAGTTCTCTCATTAGTCCAAATTGCGATTTAAGATCATCGGGCGTCGGCGGCCTATCCGCCTTGTATTCAGTATACTCCTCATGCCTAAAGGTAGGTCCTGATTCATCCATCATAACAAAAACACTGCTGGGCTTATTTTCGCTTATTGCTTTAAAAAGCATAGAGAAAAAACCGTGAACAGCATTTACCGGTATACCGTTTGATGAAAGAGGTGGCAGTGCAAAAAAAGCCCTGTATAAAAGGCTATTCCCATCTACAAGCAATACTTTGGAATCCAGTTTAGTCATATAATCTCCTTTATTTATAACGAGCATTTAAATATGCAAATATTTTTGAAGCAAGGGGTGCTGCTACCGAGCCACCGCCGCCTCCACCCTCTACCATAATGCAAAGGGCGTAGGGCCTTGACTTATTAGCAGAAAAACCCACAAACCATGCGTGAGTTGCTTCACTGCCATTTACCATTCCTTCCGCAGAGCCTGTTTTACCTGCAATTTTCATGCCTGAAACTGCAGCCCTTTTACCTGTACCGTTTTTAACAACGCCTAACATAGCATCATATATAGGCTTAATGATATTACTATCAAGCACTTTACGGTACTCCCTCGGCCCCTCTATATTGCGTTCCGTTCCGCCGTGGCTAACAACTTTTTTAAGCAAATACGGTTCCATCATTACTCCATTATTTGCTATTGCTGAAGCTATCATACACATATGCATAGGGGTTGCTAATATTTTACTTTGCCCTATACCTGAAAGAGCTATTTCCAGCTCATTC
>JAAZPT010000383.1 GCA_012797085.1 Christensenellaceae bacterium
CAAGGCTGAGGGAATAAATTTATTAAGCTTTTCAGGTTTCAGGAGCTATTCAAGGCAAAAAACCATATATAATATTAAAAAGGATTATCATAACGGAAATGTAAAAAAAACCGAGGAGTATGTTGCTCCTCCCGGGGCAAGTGAGCACCAGTTGGGTTTGGCAATGGATGTAAAAGATCCTTCGGGTAAAAACTTGGGTCCTGCCTTTGGTAAAACAAAGCAAGGCATATGGCTAAAGGATAATTGCCATAAATATGGTTTTATTATTAGATACTCTAAAGAATACGAGTCAGTAACCTTGTACAACTACGAGCCGTGGCATTTGCGTTATGTGGGTGTTGATGCGGCTTATGCAATAAATAAAATGGATAATATTCCTTTAGAATGGTATGTATCGGATTTACGTTTAAAAATATATCAATATTTAATAATGGAATAAATATAAAACAAGCGCAAAGGAGATTTTTATGAAAATAATTAAAAAGCAAGTTGTTGCAATAATTATTATAGGCCTTGTTTTAGGTGTTGTTAATGTAAATGCAATGAAAGTTCCGTGGAAGTATACATTGCTTATATCCCATCTGCAAAGCGATTTAAATAGACTTATAAATAGAGATAATTTGCTTGAGGAAGATTATGTTCCCGGGGATTTAATTAATACAACAGTTAGGCGTGCCAGTACATCGCCCATACAAATCAGGGCAGTAGTTGATGAAGCACTTGTTAGAATGTTTAATGATGCTGAGGCGGAAGGTATAATATTATATGCAAAAAGTGGCTATAGATCCTATGGTACACAAAAAACCATGTATAAAAACAGGCTTGAAATGAATAATGGTAAGGACGATGGAATAGTTGCTTATCCCGGGTCAAGTGAGCACCAAAGCGGTTTAGCTATGGACGTTGTTAATAAAGAACTTATTGGCGGTCAAAGAATGACAGCGGCGTTTGCTGAAACCAAAGAAGGCATGTGGCTTGCTGAACATTGTACAGATTATGGATTTATTATAAGATATCCCAAGGACAAGCAAGACATTACGGGTATTTTTTTTGAGCCGTGGCATATAAGGTTTGTGGGGAATTCCGTTGCCCAATATATCTCAATTAAAGGTTATACCCATGAAGAATTTACTGAAGAATGGCAAGAAAATTTAAAAACATTTCTTGATAATGGTGGTACAATAGAAGATGTGTTGGCCCACGAGCATGAAATGAATAAGCCGCAAATTACAGAGTCTGAAGAAGTAAACGGTGAAACAGAAATTTCAATTGTAATAAGGAATTAATATATAGATGAGTAGAATTTTCGCTATAACAAATCAAAAAGGTGGAGTAGGTAAAACCACAACTGCAGTAAACCTATCGGCCAGTATGGCAAATATGGGCAGGAAGGTGTTACTTATAGACTTTGACCCTCAAGGTAATACAACAAGTGGCCTTGGTTTAAGGGCGGGCAAAAAAAGCATATATGAAGCATTGCTTCTTGATTTTAATATTAAAGAATGCCTTGTTCAAACAATGATACCAAAGTTGCATTTAATACCGGCAGATATTCGCCTGGCAGGTGCCGAAATTGAACTTGCTCCTTTGGATAATCGTGAATTCAAGCTAAAAAAAATAATAGATTCAATAGAGTCTAACTATGACGATATTTTTATAGATTGTCCACCATCATTAAGCTTGCTTACAATAAATGCTTTGGTAGCAGCAAAAAGCGTACTTGTTCCAATACAATGTGAATATTATGCTCTTGAAGGTGTTACAAGTTTAATGCAAACAATAAACAGGGTTAAAAAAGCATATAATCCCCAATTGGATATAGAGGGAATATTGCTTACGATGTTTGATGGTAGAACAAATTTGAGCATACAAGTTGTAGAGTCAGTTAAAAAACATTTTAAAAGCAAAGTGTTTAGTGTGGCAATACCACGTAATGTTCGCTTGGGAGAGGCTCCAAGTCATGGGCTTCCCATACATCTTTATGATAATAGAAGCTTAGGGGCAGAGGCGTACAATACGCTTGCAAAAGAATTAATTGCCCGTGCAAAAAAATAGTTTCTGAAAGGATGATATAGTATGCAAAAGAAAAGGCTCGGCAGAGGTCTTGATGCGTTATTGCCTAATATTGGAAACTTCGATGAAAATTCAATTAAACAAATAGCCATAGAAGATATAGATCCAAATAAAAACCAACCAAGGCAAACCTTTTCGGAAGAATCATTAAATCAACTTGCTGACAGTATAAAGAATTCCGGTATAATATCGCCTATTATAGTAATGGAGTCCGGAAACAGGTATACAATTGTTGCAGGAGAGCGTAGGTATAGGGCAGCGCGTATTGCAAATTTGGATACTATTCCATGCATAATTCGCAATATGAGTGACTCGGAGATGCTGGAGGTTGCTCTTATTGAAAACATTCAAAGGGAAGATCTTAACCCTTTAGAGCAGGCAGAAGCAATAGAAAAAATAATGAAACGCTTTGAATACACTCAAGAGGATATTGCTAAAAAGCTTGGTAAAAACAGGTCGACAATTGCAAACCTGCTAAGGTTGCTCAACTTAAATAATGATGTTAAAAAACTTATAAAAAGTAACGAATTAAGCTTTGGCCATGCAAGGGTGCTTGCCGGTGTTGATGATGAAGCTTTACAATTATCTTTAGCTAAAGACGTTATTAATAAGGGCCTTAGCGTAAGACAGTTGGAGGAAATTGCAAGCAATTTAAAAAATAAAGAAAAACCGGTAAAAACTTTAAAGCCTATTGATGCAAATTTAGCGGCTTTTGAGCTTAATATTAAACGGGTTTTAGGGGTTAAAACAAAGCTTACAGGCAATTTAAATAAAGGTAGGATAGTATTGAGCTATAACTCGAAGGAAGAACTGGATAACCTTTACTATCTAATAAATAAATTATCTTAGTTAGGAGGCGGGATTATGACGGGAAATAAAAAAAATAAAACAAATAAGTCTTTAAGGATAATGCTAATACTTTTAGGCGTATTTTTAATTATCACCGCTGGCGCAATGCTTGTTTCAAATATGATGAATTCAGGGCAGGATAATTGGGTAAAAAGTCAAAATGAAAAGATAGCTGCCGAAAATCAAAAACTCGAAGAAGATTACGCTTTGTTAAAGTCAGAGTATCAGAAAAATGTTATGGAGGAAGAAAATAAAAGTTGGCCTGTACCGGCTCAAGAGGGTTGGGATATTGTCAACTTAAGCGGTTATCCTTTAGAAAATCCTCAAACTATGACGGTTAGTCGTGCTGAGTTGTTAAAAAGCGGCTTAATGCTCATAAATCCATGGCATCCGCTACCTGGTGACTATGAAACACTAACTATGGATTCTTTAGTTAGTATAGGTTCAACAAGTCAAGGCAAAATTGCAGTTCAAGATTATAATCTAAAACTATTCCCGGTTGCTGTTGATGCTTTATCAGCAGTGATAAACGATGCCGCACAGGAAGGCTTGGGTGACTACATTATTAGAGAAGCCTTTAGGTCCAATGCGGAACAAAGTATTATTTTTGAAAAATACAGAACAGAACTTTCTAATAAATATAGTGGGGATATTCTTATTGATGAAACAAAAAAGAAGGTAAACTATCCCGGTACAAGTGAATATCAAAGTGGTTTGTCTTTCCAAGTTTTCTTATATAATAGTAAAGACCCAAGTATAGCAAAGCAAGCATTTCAAGAAACAAAACAAGGTAAATTTTTTACGGAAAATTCTTGGAAATACGGCTTTGTATTCCGTTTCCCTACAGAAGATTTTCCGGACTCTTCATGGATGGATAAATCATTCCTTACAGGGGTATCTATAAAACTTAACACATACAGATATGTTGGTATACCCAGTGCAACAGTAATGCATTTGAAAAATTTTGTACTTGAAGAATATATAGATTATTTAATCTCAAACCCCCATATAGCTGTATATAATAACGGTATACTTATGTATGAAATTTATCGTACAGAAGCAAGTCCGGAAGGCTTAGCTACAGGAGTTGAAACCATAGAGGTTCCCGCTTCGGCATCAAATGTTGTTTCATCATATGATAATATGGGTGGAATAATAACGGTTATAACTCATTAAAAACAAAACCCTCAATTAAATTGAGGGTTTTGTTAAGTAAAGATACAAACCTTTTCAAAGATATAAGTAATAAAAATTCTAATTATTCAATAATAATGCTTAAAATGTTGTAAAAAGTGCTTTAGTTGCAATTTAAATTTAAATACTGTAAAATAAACAAGTGCTTTGTATAGTGCTTGTTTTTAAAACGTGAAGGTTTTTTATGATAAATTTAGATTATAGTAAATTGTTAATAGATGATTTTAAAGGCATTAATGCAAGTCAAGATGCCTTTATTGATGATATTGTTAATAAAAAACATTCCCATGCATATTTAATTAGTGGCGATAAAAACTGTGGAAAACTTCAGCTGTGTAAAATGCTTTCTAATATTATTGTTGAGGCAGATATTCATGCGGAAAACAATATTGATGTTTTGCAAATATCAACCCAAACAGTAAACGAAAGTTTAGGTAAAAAATCTTCAAGTTCAATAAGTGTTGATGCTGTTAGGGAAATGATAGTTCCTTTTGTAAATGCCTTTTCACTTTTAAATACAGCACGTGTTGTACTTGTAGAACAGGCGGATTTATTAACGGAGCAGGCGCAGAATGCCTTGCTTAAACCCGTTGAAGAACCACAAATAAATACTGTTTTTTTCCTTTTAAGCGATGATCCCTCAAAAATTATTACAACCTTAAAATCAAGGTGCCAAAAAGTAAATATACACAAATGGGGTAAGCAAGCTATAAAAATTTATCTTAATAGGTATAATTTAGATAATACCTTAGTGGATGCTGCAATATACTACTCAAATGGCTTGTTAGAAAAAGCTGTGTATTATGTAAATAATACAGATGAGGCAAAAGCAAACCAAACAATGGTATTTAATGCAATAAGTGCAAACAACAAGTATGATATAATAAGTTTTTCAGCTGAGCATGCTAAGGATAAAACTACCTTTCAAGATGAACTTTTGGATGGTATAGAACAAGTTGTTGATATGGTAATTAAAGTAAAAACAAATGTTTATGATAAAGAATCAATAGAACATTTACCTAAAAAATGGCAGTGGGCAGCATATAATGTTAATATTAATGTTTTTACTAACATATTATCGACTGTGGCAAAGGCGAGGCAAATGAAAGCTAGTCAAGTTAACTGGCAAGCGTGTATGGATTATATGCTTGCATATATATTGGAGGCAAGCAAAGAATGGCAACAATAGTTGGAATTAGAATAAAAAATTCGGGCAAACTTTTTTACTTTGACCCGGCAGATACATGGCCTAAAGAAGGCGATAAAGTAATAGTTGAAACCTCTCGCGGTATGGTTATGGGTGAAGTAATAATGGGCTTAAAAAAAGTACCCGATGAAAGCATAACAATACCCTTAAAACCGGTTTTAAGGATAGCTACAACTGAAGATTTAATGCATCAAGCAGAAAATGATAAATTTGCAGTTGAGGCTTTTAAACAATGCAAGGAAAAAATAATGGAACATAATCTTGACATGAAACTTGTTAGTGTTGAGCCTATGTTTGATAATAGCAAGATAATGTTTTACTTTACAGCAAGTCAAAGGGTTGATTTTAGATACCTTGTTAAAGATTTGGCTGCAATGTTTAAAACAAGGATAGAGCTCAGACAAATAGGGGTAAGGGATGAGGCTAAAATTCTTGCTTCAATGGGTATGTGCGGTAGACCTATATGCTGCTCTAAATTCTTGGGTGATTTTCAACCTGTATCAATAAAAATGGCAAAGGAACAAAATCTTTCCCTTAATCCTACTAAAATTTCAGGAGCTTGCGGTAGATTAATGTGTTGCCTAAAGTTTGAGCAAGACTATTATGAAAAAATGCATAAAATTATGCCGAAGGTTGGAAAATCTGTTACCACTCCCGATGGTGACGGCATAGTTGGTGATGTAAATGTTATTTGCGAAACCGTTACAGTAAAGTTATCAAAAGGTGATGATGAAATTGAAGTTAAAACATATACATTAGATCAAATTTTTAATCCTGAAAAATATAAAAACAAGAAAACGGAAAAATTAAGTGAGTTTGATATCTATATTAAAAAAATTAGAGAATCTAAAAATTCATCAAACGATAATGAAATTGTAAATCAAAAACTTATAGAGGAAAAATCAGAACAACAAAATAAAGCTATTGAAACAAAAAACAATCTAGTAAACAATGTAGAAAATAACAAAAACAATAAAGAAAGCAAAGAAAAATTAGAAACTAAAAAGCCTAACCGACGCAATGTGTTACAGAAATCAAATACTAAAAATATAGAAAAACCTAAAAACTTAGAAGATAAGTCAGCTAAAAAGGCTCCTATCAGTATAAAAAAACGCAGAGTCAAAAAAAATAAGACATCTCAAATTGATCCGTCTTTAAATATTATTAACAAACCGCGTAACTTTGCAGAAATAAAAAAACTTCAAGAAATGGGCAGAGAGTCCAAAAGACCAACAGAAATGGCAGAAAAACCTGTTCCTAAGCCAATCAAACATTCTAAAACGAATAAAATTAAAACCTCTGTTAAACATAAAAAAACAAGGCCCAGTCCAAATAAAAGGCCTGAAATAAAATAAGGTGCAAAAGCACCTTATTTTATA
>JAAZPT010000384.1 GCA_012797085.1 Christensenellaceae bacterium
AACCATGTGTCTAAAACATCTTCATCTTGTTTTAAATTTTTAGACTTACATTTTGAACATTCTTTTGGAGTTGTTTTAGATACATTAATCTCAGAACAATCCTCACAATACCAAGCCGGAATTCTATGCCCCCACCATAATTGTCTACTAATACACCAATCTCTGATATTTTCCATCCAATTAAAGTAAGTTTTGGAAAATCTTTCAGGAATAAAAACGGTTTCTCCATTTTTTACAACTTCTATAGCTGGCTTTGCTAAGGCATCCATTTTAACAAACCATTGACTACTTACTATAGGTTAAACAGTTGTGCTACATCTATAACAAGTTCCAACATTATGATTATGGTCTTCTATTTTTACTAACAAACCAAGCTTTTTAAGATCCTCAACAACTTTTTTTCTGCATTCAATTGCTGATAAACCCTTATATTCTCCGGCATTTTCATTCATAGAACCATCATCATTATTTATTCTTAATATTTCCAAATTATGACGTTGTGCAATTTCAAAGTCGTTTGGGTCATGAGCGGGTGTCATTTTAACTGCACCAGTACCAAAATCCATGTCTACATAATCATCAGCAACTACTGGAATTGGTCTATTCATTAGAGGTAAAATAACATTTTTGCCAATAAATTTTTTATATCTGGAATCATTAGGGTTTACTGCAACACCGGTATCTCCTAGCATTGTTTCAGGTCTAGTTGTAGCTACAATTATTCCATCTATTCCATCTTCACTAGGATATTTTATATACCATAGGTTTGAATTTTGCTCTTCGTATTCAACTTCAGCATCGGATAAAGCGGTTTTACATACTGGACACCAATTAATCATTCGGTCTCCTTTGTATATTAAACCTTTATTATATAGGTTAACGAAAACTTCTGTTACGGCTTTTGAACAACCTTCATCCATAGTAAAACGTTCTCTGCTCCAGTCACAACTAACACCTAATTTTCTTTGTTGACTGTTAATTATTCCACCATATTCTTCTTTCCATTCCCATGCTTTTTTTAAAAACTCTTCCCTACCGATATCTTCTTTTGTTACACCATCTAAAGCTAATTTTTCAACAATTTTTACCTCTGTTGCAATAGAAGCATGATCTGTACCTGGAAGCCATAATGTTGGGTCACCTTTCATTCTATGGTATCTAATTGGAGCATCTTGAAGTAAGCTATCCATAGCATGCCCCATATGTAATTGACCAGTTATATTTGGTGGAGGCATTACAATAGTAAATGGCTTTTTATTTTTATCAATTTTTGCAATAAAAGCACCTGATTTTTCCCATTCTTCATATATTTTATTTTCTATATCTTTTGGGTTATATGTTTTATCCATGTTCATATTATTATTCATAGATACTCCTTATATATTATAAAATAAAAGCTGCAAACATCCCAAAGGACGAATGCAGCTTCGTGGTACCACCTAAATTTACGACAAATAAAGTCGCCTTAAAGGCTATAACGGACCCATCCGAATATGTTTTTGCATATTACCTTAAAAGCAACATTCCTTAATTAATTCATAACAGTTTTACACCAAGCACTGCTTCTCTAAAATGATTAATTAAGTACTCCTCTTTGTCATTGGTTATTATTCATCTTTATCAGATAAATCTATAACTTGTTCACCATCATAATATCCGCAATTTTTACACAAGCGATGAGCAAGTTTAGCTTCATGGCATTGTGAACACTCTACAATACCAGGTCTTGTTAATTTCCAATTTGCACGACGGCTTCTTTTGCGTGCTTTTGATATTTTCCCTTTGGGAACAGCCATTGTTACACCTCCTCATCGTTTTTAAAGAGTTCATGTAAAACATTGAATGGATTTTCTTTTTTTGGTTTATTATTTGAATTTTCAAATAAATTTGTATCACAGAAGCTATTATTGCATACAAATTTCATAGGTATTGAAGAGATAATTAATACACGCACCATCTCTTCAAGATCAATTTTATGCCCTTGATAATAGAAATAGTCTTCGTTATCTTTATCAATAACATCAGATTCTTTAACAAAAACCTCTGAAAAATTTATATTCATGCTTAAATTCACATCTTTTAAACAACGTGCACATTCTCCATGTAATATAGTTTTCAGATTACCGTGTAAAAGAATTTCCTTATCTGTAGATAAAAAACAACCAACAATGTTTACTGGTTCAACTTTAATAGTTTCACCATATATATTCTGCGAATCTAAAGTTTGTATTCCAGAAAATTCAAACTCTTGACCTAAGAATTTAAATGCCTTTGATATATCAAGTAGCATCTAATACCTCCTAATTTGCAGAACAAAGCTAATTATAAATTGATTTTAATAAATTGTCAATCATTTTATTATACTAAATTGTTTTTCCACTAACTATTGCAACCGTATCTCTAGCAATAACAATCTCTTCATTTGTAGGAATTACAACAACCGTTACTTTACTATCATCAGTAGAAATGATGGCTTCTTTTCTTGTTTTATTTCTTTCTTTACAAATTTTTACACCTAAAAATTCCATGTTATCTAAAACCATTTCTCTTATAATAGTATCATTTTCACCTATTCCTGCAGTAAATACAATAACATCAACTCCACCCATTTCAGCAGCATATGCACCTATATATTTCTTAA